>JAFDXA010000337.1 GCA_018268185.1 Bacteroidota bacterium | reverse complement strand
GATATTCCTGAAACCTGCCCATTTGGCCAGCACGGGAACATAACGGTGCATTTCTCCATACACTTCAATGCTCTTCACAACCTTCTTTTTGTATGCTTTCAGTCCGCAGTTAAAATCATGCAGCCTGATCTTGCTCATGCTTCTGGCTGCGGCATTGAAAAGTTTACTGGGAATATTCTTGGTTAAAGTGTTGTCGTAACGTTTCTTCTTCCAGCCACTCACGATGTCATAATTTCCTTCGAGGATCATGCGGCGGAGTTCTGGAATTTCATCCGGACTATCCTGCATATCAGCATCCATCGTGATAACCACTTCGCCCTGTGCCGCCTTGAATCCCTCATTGAGAGCGGCGCTTTTTCCATAATTGCGCTGGAATTTTATTCCTTTGATATTAGAGTTCTTTGCACGAAGTTCTTCAATCACTTTCCAGGAATTGTCTGTACTGCCATCATCAACCATGATCACTTCATACGAATAATTATTCGCTGTTACCACACGCTCGATCCATGCCGCCAGTTCCGGCAGCGATTCATCTTCGTTGAAAAGCGGTATTACGATTGAAAGATCCATAATCTGTTTTTTTGTTTCAGCATAGTGCAAAGCCCGGCTTCTGTGTGTCCCTGCCTGACTGCGTCACGCAGGCAGGACTCACTTGTACAGCAATGCATCATGCAGCTTTTTTCTGGCTCATGAACCCGGCACCGATCAGCGTTACCAGCGCCCCGATGATCAGGTATCCAAAAATAGCCATTGAGGTTAACATCGCAACAAAATATTCTTTGGCGGTATTAACCATATTGTCGATCTCGGCAGGTGTGTAGTTTTTCTTGCTCTCAAGATCGGCCCTGTAATGCTGCGCCATCTCTTCCCTGAAACCCGGGTTCATTTTAAGGAACATCCAGGTAAAGGCAACCATCAGCAATGTAACTACAATAAAACAACGGAATCCCTGTGAGAAATAATTCTTGAAGTTTTTTGGTTCATCACCTGATTGCCTGTAGGCAAATAAGGTCCACAGGATACCGCCTATGTAAATGGAATAAGTAACATATTGCAGGGCATTATCAAAATCCTTTTTCAAAAAATAGATGCCAAGTGAAACCAGTATCATGAGGGCTCCTGTGATCAGTCCTTTGTAAGTAGCGCTGAGGTTATTCATATTCAGTTGAGGATTACTTTTTGTTTATTGATGATGCCGATCACTTTTCCTTTCAGTTGTTTACCAATGAAAGCGCTGTTGTGTGATCTGGACCTTATCATGCTTTCTTCAAATGTAAATTCAGCAGCGGGGTTGAAGAGGGTGAGGCAGGTTGTTGCTCCTTCACGGATAGAACCTGTATGCAACCCGAATAACCTTCGGGGCGACACAGTCAGCATATCAATTAATTTATCAAGATTGGTGCTGTAACTGTTGATGGCGCCGAAAACTGTTTCAAGACCGATCATGCCGTTTTTTGCATATTCAAATTCGCAGGTCTTGTCATCCCAGTGCTGCGGAATATGATGAGAAGCGATGCAATCAACCGTTCCATCAAAAAGTGCATCACGTATGGCGATCATGTCTTCACTTTTTCTCAGCGGCGGATTTACTTTCAGGTTCGTATCATAACCTACCAGGTCTTCATCACAGAACCACACATGGTATGGCGTTACGGAAACACTTGCCTGCAGGCCCGCAGCTTTTGCTTCCCGGATCATATCCATTCCTTTTTTCGTAGATACGCCGGTGAAATGAAGCCTGGAACCGGTGTACTTCAGCAATTCTATATCCCGGGCGATCATCAGTTCTTCTGCAATAGCGGGCTTACCTGGTAAGCCGAGCCTTGTACTTACAATTCCTTCATTCATCAATCCCGTTTTGCTGATACTCCTGTCATCGGGAACCTGTATTACAGTTGCATGAAGCGGCAGAACATATTGCAGGGCTTTCAGCAAAACACCCGGACTTTGAACCGGCTGTATACCATCCCCGAAAGCAATAGCGCCGCTGTTATGCATATCGTACATTTCGGTAAGCTCTTTCCCTTCTGTATTTTTTGTTACGGAACCGATCGGGTAGATATGTACGGGCAGCCCGGCCGCTTTTGCCAGTACGTATTCAACCTGCGATTTGGAAGAAATGGCGGGGTTGCTGTTGGGTAAAATCATCACATCTGTAAAACCGCCGGCAGCAGCTGCTGCGGATCCTGATTCCAGCGATTCTTTGTGTTCGTAACCGGGATCGGGAAAAGAAGCGAAAACATCCATCCAGCCGATGCTCACGTGCAGGTTTTCCTGCGCTATCACCTGGGCTGAATCGGCAGAAATTTGATCAGAGACCTGTTTCACGAGGTCGTCTTCTATCAGAATATCTTTTACCTGGCCATGGAATGGGGAAGAAGAATCGGTAATGCGGGCTTGCTTTATTAAAACCTTCATTCTTTTAAAGATTGGGCAAATATCATTAAAAAAAGTGAAGCTGCAAACCGCCAGTTTGGGCATTGGTGCAGGACTGGCCGGTTAAATGGAGTAACATCCTTAAAACAAGAGAGCAGCCATAAAAGCTGCCCTTTGTTGATTGTTGTATGAGAAGACTACTGCTTACTTTGTGAACGTGGTTGCTGCCAGCCGCACCGGGTTTTCTTTGTTGAATACAAGGGCTTCTTTACCGTTGTATTCAAAAATGGCAAAGAAATAAGTTACCCCGGGTTCGAGGTTGGTGATCGTAACCTCATTGCCATCGCCTTTGTAAACAACATAATTGTTGCGCTTCAACGATGAGCCTGCCGGGAACAGGCTGTTGGCAGCATAGGTTTCCTTGTCAACCGGTTTTGCATTTACTTCTTTGCCTTTGCGTGCAAGAATGATCCTGCCGGATCCTTTGATAAGATCATTGTCCCAGCGTAATGTTACCGAACGGTCAGTAACACTGGCCACTGCAGCATTGATAACCGGAAATGAAGGTGCAACCAATGTTGCCCAGCTTCCATATAATGGCTGGTTGAGGTAAACTGTATTTGATCCCTCACCATTGTATTCATACACTGCGAAATAATAAAGCGTATTCGGATCAAGGTTGCTGATAGAAAGCTCGTCTGCCGTTCCATCATATACCACGTATTGTGCACCGGATAATTTTTCGCCTTTGCCAAATTCATTGGATGCGTTGTAATCCTTTCCATTTATTGGTTCGGCTGATACCACATGATTCTTTGATGCGATAACAATTCGCCTGGCGCCGTTCCCATTCTGCCAGTGAATGCTAAGCCTGTCGGCATCGGCAGCATTGAATGCCAGGTTAGCGGCGGCACGGGTGGGGGCTGATTCAGAAAGGTTTTTGTTGCCGGCAGTTGTAGTTAACATACTGCCCAGGCAAATTGTGAGTGCGATTAAGTTTGTTTTCATGACTATACTTTATTTATTGGTTGAAATTTAATTTCCAGGTTGATAGCTTCCTGTTACATCAACTTGAAAATGATTGCAAGAAAACCGGCTGCTGTAAGAATCGTTACGGCGATACAGAATCGCAGCCGGTTGATCATTTTGTTTACAGGTTCCTGTTTCATGGCTTTGTGTTTTATCAGATTTTTAAGCCCATGCCATGAATGATCGTGTCACCCATGTGCTGAAAATTTTCAGCAGTGCTGTTTGGGTTTGCCATTTCTTTTTCAATCGCCGGTGCAGGAGCTTTGTCGGTATCTTCAGGAACTGAATCCCCTTTGCTGATACCGGCAATAAAGAGTACCGGGAACATGGCCGCCAAAACAAAAACCTGGATGGCGAATTTTACCTTTTTCATTTTACTTGATTTAATAATTACAGTACAAAATTATTTCTGAAAGCCCCGCTGGTCAATATGTTCGTGTATGAGTTGCAGGTAATGCTGCATGAATTGAAATAATTTTCAAAACCTGTTAAAGCCCTGTTAACCAGCCTTGTTGGTTGGCATCGGCTGAACGGTCTGCAGGTATTTATAAATAGCTTTCAATTCAAGATAACTCATGTGTTTAAAGTTGTTCCACGGCATTGGACTGTTTTTAATGGCCCTGCCCATCCTGAACCTGCTGATGAACATATCCTGTGTCCATCCATATATCCTGCTTTCAGGATGTGGGGTAAGGTTTGGCGGCAGGAACGTGATACCGTTTTCTTCAAGCTTTCCCCCGGCAAGCAATGAACCGGTAAATCCCCCCGAAATATCACGTGTAGTATGACAGCCAGAACAATTGGCAACATTGGTTACAAGATACCGGCCATACGATGCTGTTGAATCGGGTTTAACAGATGGGAGTATTTCTTCACAAGGCCCTACGGGCTTCACCATGAAAGCATTTACAACATTGCCCAACAGGTTCAGTTTATTTGCCGGTACTTCATTTCTTACCGGCTTTTGTGTACGCAGGTATGAAATGATGGCTGTAAGATCTTCATCGCTCAGGTTGT
>JAFDXA010000336.1 GCA_018268185.1 Bacteroidota bacterium | reverse complement strand
GCCAGTTTGTGATACATCCTGAAATAGTTCTGTAACGTAACGGTTGCATAGGTTTGTGTAGATGCTTCTATCTTCACATTTTCCTTGGCTTCAATGGCCTGGTGCAGCCCGTCAGAATACCTTCTTCCATCAAGTATACGGCCTGTTTGTTCATCTACGATCTTAACGGCTCCATCCAGAACAACGTATTCAACATCCTTGTCGAACAAAGTATATGCTTTCAGCAACTGGTGAACGGTATGAATGCGTTCTGCCTTGGCGGAATATTCATTGATGAGATTTTCCTTACGCTGGAGTTTTTCTTCAGCAGTAAGATCTGTGCGTTCGATCTCGGCCAGCTTGGTGGCAATATCCGGCAACACAAAAAATTCCGGATCCTCACCGCTGCGGGTGATGAGGTTAAGGCCTTTATCAGTAAGTTCAACCTGGTTGTTCTTTTCATCAATATTGAAGAAAAGTTCAGCATCAACTTTGGGCATTTCCTTTTGCTGATCTGCCAGGTAATAATTTTCGCTTTTCTGTAGTTTAACACGGATGCCTGGTTCACTCAGGAATTTTATCAGGGCTCCGTTTTTGGGAAGACCGCGGTGGGCTCTCATGAGGGCAAGTCCGCCATCTTTGGGGTCATCATTGCCTTCAGCGATCTTTTTCTTGGCTTCTATCAGGTACTGGTTAACGGCTTTGCGTTGTGCTTCCACCAGTTTCTCGATACGTGGTTTCAGGTCGAAAAACAATTGGGTGTTATCGCTGTGGCCTATCGGTCCGCTGATGATCAACGGCGTACGGGCGTCATCGATCAACACACTATCCACCTCATCCACCATGGCAAAGTGATGCTTGCGCTGAACCATTTCATCAGGCGAATGCACCATGTTATCCCTCAGGTAATCGAAGCCGAATTCGTTGTTGGTACCATAAGTGATGTCGGCATTATAGGCCTGGCGGCGTGCGTCGCTATTGGGTTCGTGCTTGTCGATACAATCAACGGTAAGCCCGAGCCACTCAAAAATGGTTCCGTTCCATTCACTATCACGGCGTGCCAGGTAGTCGTTCACGGTTACAATGTGAACCCCTTCTCCGGCCAATGCATTCAGGTACGCCGGCAAGGTACTCACGAGGGTTTTACCCTCACCCGTAGCCATTTCAGAGATTTTACCCGCATGCAGTACGGCGCCACCAATCAGCTGAACATCGTAATGAACCATGTTCCAGGTAACGGTATTGCCCCCGGCGGTCCAGCTATTTTTATAAACAGCCTTATCACCTTCAATACTGATATAATTCTTTTTTACAGCCAGGGTTTTGTCCAGTTCCGTAGCTGTAGATTCAAGGTTTTCGTTCTCTTTGAAACGGCGGCTGGTTTCCTTCACCACAGCAAAAGCTTCAGGCAGGATCTGCTGCAGTATCTCTTCAATTTTCTTATCCCTGGATTTTTTCAGTTCGTCTACTTCTTTATAAATGGCATCACGGCCATTGATATCTTCAAAAGGCAATTCCTCAGCTTCTTTGTTCCTGGTTGCAATCTCATTATCGATCGGTTCGAGGTGGGCTTTGATCCTTGCCCTGAATTCCTGTGTTTTATTTCTTAATTCATCGTTTGAAAGAGATGCATATTGCCTGAAGAACTGGTTGATCTTTTCAACCTGCGGCGTGATCTGTTTTACGTCTTTCTCACTTTTGCTTCCCCCAAAGAGTTTTGATATGATTCCTAGCATAATATCGCTTGTTGGATAAAATTTAAAATAAACGGTTGTCAAATAACATGCTACACATAGTCACTCGCCAAATTGACAGGGCAGCAAAGGTACACTAATCTTCCAGAGTATTTTGGGAAGAAAAAGTCAAATTTCAGCGCATTTTTCTCCTTTTTGTAGAAATTCTTCCAGCTTTTGTAGTATAATATTTATTCATATTAGGCCTAATGATCTACATGCCGCTTAGTGGCCAACACCTAGCTTTGTATTGCAAGTTTTAAAACAATCCATCTATTGCTCCTAGAAAAACCACCTGAAGTATGCATGGACAATGCATTTATACGAAAGCCCGCTGAAATATGCGGGCTTTTGTAATTTTCAGGGATAAATTGTTCACATCCCAACCTTGCATTTTAACCTGATTGCCCTACCTTTGCCGCTCAAAATCCGGGCTATAGTATCGGGCCCGGTTCAACCTAAATTTCAAAGTATATGAGCGGTGCATTAAAAGAGGTAAGAAACCGGATCAAAAGCGTACAAAGCACACAGCAGATCACCAAAGCGATGAAAATGGTGAGTGCGGCCAAATTGCGCCGTGCCCAGGATGCCATTACCCAAATGCGCCCTTATGCCCAGAAATTACAGGAAATGCTGAGCAATATCGTAAGCAGCAGTGATGGAAATGTGGCCATGGACCTTGCTGCCGAAAGACCGGTTGAAAAAGTACTGGTTATTGTTGTTACCAGCGACCGTGGGCTCTGCGGCGGCTATAACAGCAACCTCATCAAACTGGCCAAACAGGTAGCCAGGGAAAAATATGCCGCCCAGTTTGCCAAAGGAAATGTACAACTGCTGCCGATCGGCAAAAAAGGATACGAACACTTCAGCAAGAATGGTTTTAAAGTGATCGATAAGTTCTGGGATATCTTCACAGGGCTCAGTTTCGAAAAAGTACAGGGCGCTGCGCAATACGCTATGGATGCATTTGCCGCCAAAGAAGTAGATGCCGTTGAAGTGGTTTACAGTGAATTCAAAAATGCCGCTACACAGCGCTTCATTGCTGAACAGTTTCTGCCGGTACAGAAAGTTTCTGACAAAGGCAGCAATAAAAAATCCGACTTCATCTTTGAACCCAACCAGGAAGTGCTCATCAAAGAACTGATGCCCAAGATCCTGAATACACAGTTGTACAAGGCCGTTCTGGATGGCAATGCCAGTGAGCATGGAGCCAGGATGACCGCCATGGACAAGGCCAGCGACAATGCCAACGAATTATTAAAAACACTCAAGATCACCTATAACCGTGCAAGGCAGGCTGCCATTACTACCGAACTTACAGAGATCGTAAGTGGTGCCGCTGCATTGCAGGGATAACATAATTTGATGATTTGGTGATATGATAATGCAGTGATATCAACCACATCGTTGTCGATCATCAAATTACTTAATCAACATCATCAAATTGAATAATGGAACTTTCTCAAATCATTCCGCATATAGAAGCCCTGGTATTCGCCAGTGATAAGCCATTAACAGCAGCTGAGATCACCGAATTCATCAACACGGCCCTCGGTTTCATTGAAGACAGGGCCAGCCTGGAACAGGTGGAAGCAGCTTTGGATGGAATCCGCGAGAAATACAATACCGAATTCTACGCTTTTGAACTGAAACAAAGCGGTGGCGGATGGCAGTTCCTTACCAAACCCGAATACCACAAAACAGTTGCGTTGATCAATGGTGAGAAATTCATGAAAAGGCTTTCAACAGCTGCTCTTGAAACACTGGCCATCATCGCTTACAAACAGCCGATCACCAAAAGCGAGATCGAATCCATCAGGGGTGTGAACTGTGACTACGCTGTTCAGAAACTCCTGGAAAAAGACCTGATCATCATCTCGGGCAGAAATGAGAACATGGTTGGAAAACCGCTCATTTATTCCACATCCAAATCTTTCATGGATTATTTCGGAATCAACAGTCCAGACGAACTGCCCAAGATCAGCGAAGTATTGATGGAGGAAATGGTGAGAGCCACCATCATCAGCGACGGAGATGAGGCTGCTTTTGAAAGCACAGAAGAAACTACTGAAGCAACCGTCATCACAGAAGAAATTCCTGCTGAAGAGAATATTTCAGAAGAGTCGGCAGAAAATAAGGAAGAGTAATTTTCAACCGGAATATCACAGATCATTATAAAGGCATATTTTCAATCTGCCTTTTTTTATTTTAAATACTTACCCATGCCTGGAGAACTTTCCAACCAACAACTCGCCGGTATAGCATCGGAGTTCGGAACTCCTGTTTATATCTATCATGCTGAAAAGATCGCTGAACAATACAGCAAACTGATGCATGCTTTCAGTGCTTTTGATGCCCGCATTTTTTACGCTGCCAAATCGCTCAGCAATGTGAATGTGCTACGTTATATCTGTTCACTCGGCGCCTGCCTGGATTGTGTAAGTGTGAATGAAGTAAAGCTTGGACTGCTGGCAGGTTTTGCAAAAGAAAATATTCTTTATACACCCAATTGTGTTGACTTCAATGAGATACTTGAAGCTAAAGAACTGGGTGTGAATATCAATATCGATAACATCTCGATACTGGAACAGTTCGGCAACAGGTTTGGCAACAGCTACCCGGTGTGCATACGTCTTAACCCACACATCATGGCCGGCGGCAATTTCAAAATATCAACCGGGCATGTTGACAGTAAATTCGGCATCTCCATACACCAGATCAGGCATATTGAGCGGATTGTTAGAACAACCAGGCTCAACGTAGTTGGTTTGCACATGCACACCGGAAGCGAGATCAAAGACATTAATGTTTTTTTGATGGGGCTTGAAGTGATGTTCGATATGGCCGAACATTTTCCCAACCTCCGTTATATTGACCTGGGAAGCGGTTTTAAAGTTCCTTACCAGCCCGGCGAAGCAGAAACCGATGTGAACCTGCTGGGCGAAAAAGTAGCCGAAGCATTTGCACGCCACGAAACAGAAACAGGCAGGAAACTGCAGGTTTGGTTCGAACCCGGTAAATACCTCGTAAGCCAGGCCGGTTATTTTGTTGTAAAAGCCAATGTGATCAAGCAAACACCAGCTACCGTTTTTGTTGGTGTGAACAGTGGCTTCAACCACCTTATCAGGCCCATGATGTATGATGCTTATCATCATATTGAAAACATCAGCAACCCGAACGGTACCGGGCGCATTTATACGGTGGTAGGAAACATCTGCGAAACAGATACTTTTGCCTGGGATCGCACCATCAGTGAAGTGCGTGAAGGCGACCTGCTGCTTTTCAGGAATGCCGGCGCTTATGGCTTTGAGATGTCGTCTAACTTCAACTCAAGATTAAAGCCTGCAGAAGTGCTGGTACAGAATGGCCAGGCACGGCTGATCCGCAAGGCCGATGTTTTTGAAGACCTGTTGCGAAACCAGTTATTATAACCAGGCATCAGCCGGCAATACTCCTGCAACAGGCATCTTCTCATTTTAACAATCCCGGTTGAAAATTTCGTTTGCTGAAATGAATTTTTCTTTCAAAATTTATATGGGCAAAATACTACGCCCTTAAAACTTCATATATGAATCCCGGCCATCCCTTCACGCAAAACAAAATATTTGTTTTCCGCGTCCTTGCATTGTTATGCATCAGTTCCATTCTTTTCTTTTCCTGCAAAAAAAATGACGGCAAATGGATCGATGTAGATCCAGCTTTTTCAAAGTACATCGAAGCCTATACAACAGGCATTGTTTCCAAAACCAGTTCTATCAGGATACAATTGGCCACCGATGCATCCACTACACATACCGTTGGGCAACCGGTGAAAGAAAGCCTCTTCGATCTAAGCCCATCCGTAAAAGGAACCGCCACCTGGCTGGACGCTCGTACAATTGAATTCAAACCTGAAAAGAATCTTACACCAGATCAACTCTATGAGGTGAACTTCAAACTTGGAAAAGTAACAAAGGTTCCTTCAAAGTATGAATCGTTCAGGTTCAGTCTGCAAACCATCAAGCCTGCCTTTAAAGTGATGCAATATGGACTACGCAGCAGCAATGAAAAAAACAAGATGTTCCTGAATGGTGATGTGCTCACTGCCGATGCAGAAGATGCAGCCACCGTGGAAAAAGTACTGAACGCTTCACAGAAAGGAAAAGATTATAAAATAACCTGGCAGCACAGCAATGGAAATAAAACACACAGCTTTACCATCAATGCGATCGAGCGCACAGGAAAAGAAGCGCCACTGCAGTTAAAATGGGATGGCAAGGTTTCTAAAATGGACAATAAGGGAGAAGAAACGCTGAATGTTCCTGCTGCCGGCGATTTCAAAGTGCTCAATGTAATGGCCATGAATGAAGCACAGCAATACGCTTCTGTTCAGTTCAGCGAACCTTTGGCTGTGGGGCAGGACTTAACCGGCCTCCTTACTGTAAGCAACCAATCTGATGTTTCATTTACCATCAACGGCAGTGAAGTGAAATTATATGTAAGTGGGCAGCTTGATGGCAACTACACAGTGAATGTAAACAGCGGCATCAAAAACATCTGGGGCGGTACACTTGAAAATGGTTTTACAGCCAATGTTGTTTTTGAAAACAGGTTGCCTTCCGTAAAAATTCATGGCAAGGGAAATATCCTGCCTGCATCAGGCAAACTGGTATTACCGTTTGAAGCTGTTAACCTGAATGCGGTTGATATCAGCATTATCAAAATATTTGAAAACAATGTACCCCAGTTCCTGCAGGAAAATGATCTTGGTGGAAACAGCGAATTACGCCGTGTTGCCAAACCAATCGTTCAGAAAACACTCAGGCTTGATGATGATAAAACCCTCGACCTGCATCGCAAGCAACGTTTCTCGCTTGATATAGATAGATTCCTGAAGACTGAACCCGGCGCCATCTATCGTGTTACCATTGGCTTCCGCCCCGAATATTCCCTGTATACAAAAATGAGCAATGATACCACCAAACAGGATGAAGAAGAAACGGGTTACAACGATGAATATGACAGTTACTACCGAAATGGAAAAGATGATTACGATGAGTTCTGGGATCGCTACGATACTTATTATCCTTACGGTTATAACTGGGAGCGCAGGGATGACCCTACCAGTAAATCCTATTACAACAAAGACCGTTGGGCCACACGCAATATTCTTGCGAGCAATATCGGGCTTACAGCCAAACGTGGAGCCAACAACGACATGCTTTTCGCTGTGAGCAGTATTTTGAGTACAGAACCGATGAATGGCGTTGAACTGAATGTTCTCGATTACCAATTACAGGTGATCGGCAAAACAACCAGTGGCAGCGATGGATTCGCAAACATATCTCTCAAACAAAAACCCTACCTGCTCATTGCCAAAAAAGGAAACGAACGTGGTTACCTGAAACTTGATGACGGAAGTTCGCTCCCTTTAAGCCGGTTTGATGTGATCGGTGAAGAAATAAAGAATGGTATCAAAGGTTTCATCTTCGGCGAACGTGGTGTGTGGCGGCCAGGCGACAGTATGTATATCAACTGCATCATTGAAGACAAAGCCGGTAACCTTCCCAAAGACCACCCGGTAGAATTCAGTCTTTTTTCTCCGCAGGGACAATTATACAGGAGGGCTGTACAATCTGGTGCTCCCGACGGCTTCTATGTTTTCAAAACATCCACGGATGCCAATGCCCCAACAGGCAACTGGTTGGCCAAAATAAAAGTGGGAGGTGCAGTTTTTGACAAGAAAATAAAAGTGGAAACGGTAATGCCGAATCGTTTAAAAATAAACCTTGATTTCGGTAAAGATGCAATGTTGGGCAACGGTAGTGGTTCCAGCGGTAACCTCAATGCAATGTGGTTATTCGGCGCTCCCGGTAAAAACCTGAAAGCAAAAATTGATGCATCATTGTATTCCAGGGGAACCAATTTCCCTAAATTCGCCGGCTTTGATTTCGACAATCCAACAAGCAATTATTCAACACAAACAAAAACAATATTCGATGGCACACTGGATGAAACCGGCCATGCCAATATAACGCCCGGTTTTGAAATTGAAGGCGAAGCTCCGGGTATGTTGTCTGCCAACCTGCTTGTAAAAGTGTTTGAACCCGGTGGTAATTTCAGCATTGATAATATGACTATTCCTTACAGTCCGTACAACAGCTACGCCGGCATCAAGCTTCCCGACGGAGAAAAACCATTCGACTTCCTCCTGGCAGGCAAAACCCATACATTACAGATCGTGAATGTTGACAGCAAAGGAACCCTGTTACAGGGCAAGTCAGACATGGAAGTGCAGTTCTACAAGATCCAGTGGCGCTGGTGGTGGGATGAAGGTGGAGACAACCTCAGCAATTTCACGCAGGATGAATACAACAAACTCATCAAAAAAGAAGACATAACGTTAACCAATGGCCGCGGTCAATGGCAGTTCGGTATTTCAGCCAACGAATGGGGCCGTTACCTCATCCTGGTAAAGGACAAAACCAGTGGGCACACAACAGGTTCAGCATTTTATATTGATGAGCCGGGTTGGCAAACACGTTCAGGCAATGATGACCAATCAGCAGCTTCCATGCTTTCTTTTACCAGCAACAAGGAAAAATACAATGTAGGCGAAGAGGTAAGCCTCACAATACCAAGTTCAAAAGGCGGAAGGATGCTGGTGAGCCTGGAGAACGGCAGCCGGGTGATCAAAACATTCTGGAAAGAAACAGAACAGGGACAGACCGTTGTTAAATTTAATGCCGATGCAGACATGACCCCCAATATCTATGCTACGGTAAGCTTGCTGCAACCACATGCGCAAACCATCAACGACCTGCCCATACGCATGTATGGATCTATACCCATATTCATAGAAGATAAGAATACCATATTAAAACCGGCCATCAGCATGCCGGCAAGCATCAGACCTGAAGAAAAAGTTTCTGTAACGGTAAGTGAAGAGCAAGGCAAAGAAATGACTTACTGCATTGCTGTGGTGGATGAGGGCCTGCTTGATCTTACCCGTTTCAAAACACCCGACCCTCACGCGGCATTTTATGCAAGAGAGGCGCTTGGTGTAAAAAGCTTCGACCTGTTTGATTATGTGATCGGCGCCTGGGGGGGCGATCTGGAAAGAATTTTAACCATTGGTGGTGATGCTGATGCCGGTCCGGGTAAGCAGAAAACAGCCAACCGGTTTAAACCTGTTGTTAAATACCTGGGACCATTCCATCTTGATAAAGGAAGAAAACAAACCCAGACTTTCACTATGCCTTCTTACATCGGTTCTGTGAGAACGATGGTAGTGGCCGCACATAAAGGAAGCTATGGTTTTGCAGAAAAAGCAGTAGCAGTGAAAAAACCGGTAATGGTATTAACAACCATGCCACGTGTATTATCACCCGGCGAAGTGCTCAAACTCCCTGTTACTGTTTTTGCGATGGAGAATAATATAAAAACTGTAAAAGTGAACTTACAGTCTAACAGCTTTATGGAAGTAATCGGCTCCCCTTCACAAACGATCAGCTTCACACAAACAGGAGAACAGCTCGCCTACTTTGATGTAAAGATCAGGGATGCAGAAGGAATTGGTAAAGTGAAAGTAACGGCATCATCAGGTTCTGAAAACGCCAGTGATGAAGTGGAAATAGACGTAAGAAATCCTAATCCCGTTGTTAGTAGTGTTCAGCAGATAACATTAGCGCCCGGCCAGCAATGGAATGTTGCCGCATCACCGATTGGCATTGCTGCATTGAGCACTTCTATGGTAGAAATATCTTCCATTCCTTCTATGAATCTTCAGAAGCGTTTGGGTTACCTGATCGAATATCCACATGGATGTATTGAGCAGACCACTTCATCAGTATTTCCTCAACTGGTATTGAACCAATTGACTGAATTGAGTGATTACCAGAAAGCACAGGTTGATAAAAATGTAAAAGCAGGACTTGCACACCTGCAGCAATTTCAGCGGCCCGATGGCGGCTTCAGCTACTGGCCCGGCGGCAATGAGAGTGACGAATGGGGCTCCAGTTATGCAGGGCATTTCCTGGTAGAAGCACAAAACAACGGTTATTTCGTAAGTGATTATATGTTGCAGCAGTGGAAAAATTACCAGCGTGGTAAAGCCAATAGCTGGGCACCTTCTACAACCAATTTCTATGGTGGCGATCTTTCACAGGCTTACAGGTTATATACACTGGCACTGGCCAAATCTGCCGAACTGGGCGCCATGAACAGGCTGAAAGAATTCAAATACCTTTCGCCCGAAGCCAAATGGCGTTTGGCTGCAGCATACAAACTGGCCGGCCAGGATAACACAGCGCTTGATCTCATCAGCGGCACAGCCACTACATTCGGAGTAAGAACAAATCCTGGTTTTACCTATGGCTCCGAACTCAGGGATGAAGCGATGGTATTGGAAACACTTACATTGCTTGGAAAACGCAACAATGCCATGCAATTGCTGACAACTGTTGCTGCAAGGCTTTCTGAAGATTCATGGTACAGCACACAAACAACGGCTTATTCTTTAATCGCTATTGCGAAATTCTGTGGTAAAAATGCATCTGGTGCAAAGATCATGGCAACAGCAAACATCAATGGAACCAAATCCGATATCAATTCCAATGCATATCTGAAACAAGTGCCTGTTGTATTTAAAAATGGAGCCGTACCCGTAAACATTGTGAACCGCGGCAACAACACACTTTACCTGAGATTGATAACACGTGGAAGACCATTGACAGGCGACAGTGTTGCTCCAGTTAACAACACAGCAGCATTATCAATGAGCGTGAGCTATATTTCACAGAACGCTTCCATACTGGATGTTTCCAAACTGGCCCAGGGAACAGACTTCATTGCCAAAGTAACCATTAAAAATACCGGCAAGCGTGGTACGTATACAGAAATGGCTTTGTCACAGGTATTCCCATCGGGTTGGGAAATACTGAATGCACGCATGATGGATGGTGAAGGTGCATTTAAATCTTCTTATTCTTCATACCAGGATATAAGAGATGATCGTGTTTACACCTACTTCAACATACGGGAAGGAGAAACACTAACCTATTACGTGCAGTTGAATGCCTCTTACCCGGGAAGGTATTACCTGCCATCAACCACTTGTTCGGCAATGTATGATAACAGCATCACAGCCGGCACAGCGGGTAAATGGGTTGAGGTAACCACACAATAAAAACCCGGTCATTCCAATTTGATTATTGAACATTGTTTGTTGATATACTCAATAAACAATGTTCAATCAACAATACGCTTTTCAGTTTGAGCAGTAGTATCACAAACAACAGTTTTATCAGCCGTTTCAGTTTAACAGCAAACCGAAAAAAAATTATATGGCTGCTGGTGTTGATCATCCTGTTCTTATTCTGGCGAAGCCTTCCCCGGAAAATATTCAACACTCCTACCAGTTATGTGATCGAAGATGCTGATGGTAATTTATTAAGTGCTGCCATCGCTTCCGACGGGCAATGGCGTTTTCCGTATAATAAAAATGTTCCGCAGCGATTCATTGATTGCATCACCACTTTTGAAGACAAAAATTTTTTCAATCACCCGGGTATTGACTTTCCCGCAATAGCAAGAGCCACCATGGCGAATATCCGTCACGGGCACGTAGTGCAGGGCGGCAGTACCATCACCATGCAGGTCATCAGGCTGGCATCAGGCAATGATAAGAGATCTGCCTGGAATAAAATAAAAGAAACCGTACTGGCTTTGCGGCTCGAAATGTCTTATTCAAAAAAAGAGATCATGGGATTGTATGCTTCCAATGCGCCATTCGGAAGCAATGTGGTTGGACTTGATGCAGCGGCCTGGCGTTATTTCGGAAGAAGTGCCGATAAACTCAGCTGGGCTGAAATGGCCACGCTTGCAGTATTGCCCAACGCCCCTGCGCTGGTTCATCCCGGCAAAAACAGAGAAACGCTTTTGGCAAAAAGAAACCTGCTGCTTGATAAGCTCACAGCCGCCGGCAAGATCAGTGCATCAACAGCCGTACTTTCCAAACTGGAACCATTGCCCGTTAGACCGCTGCCATTGCCACAGGCGGCCCCTCACCTGTTGCAGAGATTTAAATCAGAAAGAAAAACAGTTTCCTACAATACAAAACTCAGGACTACCATTGATGCAACCTTGCAGGCAAATGTGAACAGGATCATTATGCAGCAACAGCTGCTGCTGAAAGGAAACGGCATCAATAATATCTGTGCATTGGTGCTTGATGTTGAAACAGGAAATACGTTGGCTTATATCGGCAATGCATACCTGCCTGCCGACAAAGAAATAGAAAGCGATGTAGATGTGATTGCTGCGCCGAGAAGCCCGGGCAGCGCATTAAAACCTTTGTTGTACGCCGCAATGTTAAGCGATGGCATGATACTTCCCAATGCACTGGTTCCTGATATTCCTACCGAGATCGCTGGCTATGCACCGCAGAATTTCAACCTTGAATATGATGGCGCCGTTCCGGCAGACCGGGCATTATCAAGAAGCCTCAATATTCCTGCAGTGAGATTGCTCAATCAATACAAATACCAACGCTTCTATGAAGTACTGAAACAATGCAGCATCAGTACATTGAAAAACCCTGCCGATTTCTATGGATTGAGCCTGATATTGGGAGGCTGTGAAGTGAACATGTGGGAGCTGGCGGGTGTGTACGCATCATTTGCCCGTATATTAAACCACCAGCAAAAGAACAAAGGCATCATTCATACCGAAGACATTCATCCGCCGCGTTACAGTGAACATACATCCTTCAAAAACGATAATAACAATATAAACCTGGATGCCACTTCCATCTATTTTACTTTCCAGGCCATGCAGGAAGTGATGAGGCCCGGGGAAGAAGGCCTTTGGCAGCAATTCAGTTCTTCGCAAAAAATTGCCTGGAAAACAGGAACCAGCTTTGGCTTCCGCGATGGATGGGCCATTGGTGTAACACCTAAAAACGTAGTAGCTGTGTGGGTAGGAAATACAGACGGTGAAGGCAGACCCGGACTTGTTGGAGTGAACACAGCGGCCCCCGTAATGTTTGACATTTTCCGCCTACTCCCGAACGTTAAATGGTTCAGCAAACCACAATACAATTATAGCTACATACCTGTTTGCCATCAAAGCGGGTTCAGGGCAAATACAGATTGCCCGGATGTTGATACCTTATTCATGCCGATGAATGCTGAAAAATCACCGCTTTGCCCTTATCATAAAATAATTCATCTTGATGCAACGGGAAGCTTACAGGTTACAGAGCAATGTGAAAGTCCGGCCAACATGATACATAAGAGCTGGTTTCTCTTACCACCAACAATGGAATATTATTACAAACAACATAACCATGATTATAAACCACTACCTCCTTTTAAAAATGGATGCGCAGGGGTAGAAACATCAAGGTCCATGGAACTTATTTACCCCCAACCCGGCGCCAGGATTTATGTCCCGCTTGAGATAACAGGGGAGAGAGGAAAAACAGTTTTTACAGCTACTCACAGGAACAGGGATGCAAAAATTTTCTGGAGCCTCGATGACCAGTTTATTACCACCACGGAAAATATACACCAGGTTGGATTGAATCCGCCACCCGGCAGGCATGTGATCACACTCACCGATCAACTGGGCGCTTCTGTCTCCCGGGAATTCTATATTATCGAAAAAAATTAATTCCCCTCTGCTGTTTTATAATATCTGCTTACTTTTAATCAGCAAATAACCTATAATTTTTTCTTATGGCTTTACACATGGTAGACGATCCGCAGGATCAACAGGATGATTACAATGATAATTCAGGTGGCGGTGGTGGCAACAGGCCCAATTTTCCCGGCGGTGGTGGCGGTGGCTTGTTAAGCCTGCTTCCGTTGTTACTCGGACTTTTCCGTGGCGGCAAAGGAATGATCGTGTTGTTGCTGTTGG
>JAFDXA010000335.1 GCA_018268185.1 Bacteroidota bacterium | reverse complement strand
GGTACTGTCGGGCAGGGCGCTCACTTTAAAATCTTTCTTTTCTCCATTCTTCTCATAAACAAAAACAAAGTCTTTTACGTCCATTACAGCATTAGCCGGCATTTGCCTAAGTTTCAGAATATCATTTCCCTTTTTGTATGGCAGGCAATCAACAAGCGGCAGGTGTTTCATCACATGAAACTGCAACATGATGGTGAGCACTGTTGCGCCCAGTATGTATAATGATGAAAAAAATGGTTTGGCTATAGGTGTGATAAGCTTGTTTTTAAATAGCAGCAGCAATGCCATCACCAGCAGGATGATATCTTTGGTAAAAGTCTGGATCGGTGTGAGCGGAATACAATCGCCAAAGCAACCGCAGGCCCTGATCTTACCGCTGAACAATACATAACTTGTGAGGAAGGTAAAGAACAGCATCAGCAGCAATAAAATAAATGTAGTGAGCTTTCTCTGCCAGCCGATAAGCAACGCAACACCTACCACCACTTCCAGCGTGATCATGATAATGGAGAATGAAAGTGAAAAATGTCCAAGGCTTTCCATCACGCCTTTCATGAACCCGGAGTTTGCCCAGGCTTCAAAAAATTCTTCCATCTTGTAGGCCAGTCCGCGTGGATCGATTGCTTTTACAAGCCCTGAAAAAATAAACAGTAAGCCTGTTAATATCCTTGCTGTTGTAACTACTGCTTTCATATTGCTTATTTAGGTTGCCTGCCCTCGTCGATCAGGATCAGGGCGAAAACCGCATAATTTAAAATATCGAAAAAATTGGCATCAATGCCTTCACTGATGATCGTATTGCCTTCATTAGAAATGATCTGTTTGATGCGGAGTATTTTAGCCAGTATAAGATCAACAAAACCTTCCTGGCTCATTTCCCTCCAGGCTTCCCCATAATCATGGTTTTTATCGTTCATCAGGCTTTTCGCATCTGCAATTTTTGATTCATATCTTTTTGCAACTTCGGCAACCGCAAGTTGTTCGGCGCCATCATTACCCAGGTCGAGTTGTATTAAACCTATAACTGCATAGTTAAGGATACCTTCAAACTCGCTCTTGATGTCATCACCTATCTTCTGTAATTTCTTTTCCTGTATGGTACGGATGCGCTTTGCCTTGATGTAGATCTGGTCGGCAATGGAGATGGTGCGGTAAACCCTCCAGGAAGTGCCATAGTCCTGCGTCTTCTTCAGAAATGTATCCCTTGCTGCAGCAACTGCCTTATCGTACTGTTCGTTGGTCGTCATGCCTATTATTTCGATTGCTCGCTTATTATCTGCAAATTTGTGTATTGCTTCAAAAATACACAATTAGTCTTTTAAATGTTCACGCTCAACTGTAAAGGAAAGTTATTAAGCCTGGAGAAACCGGTCGTGATGGGTATCATCAATGTTACTCCTGATTCGTTTTACAAAGGAAATATACACGACAACATCCTGGCATTGGCCGAAAAGATGATAACAGATGGTGCCGATATCCTGGATATTGGCGGGCAAAGCACCCGGCCCGGCAGTACAAGACTTACAGCCGCTGAAGAACTCGAACGAGTATTACCGGTGATCAATCTATTGCAAAAGCATTTCCCCGGAACCATACTTTCAATTGATACCTATCACAGCTTGGTTGCAAAAGCTGCTCTTGAAAACGGGGTTTCTATAGTGAATGATATCAGCGCCGGGGAACTGGATGCCAATATGATACCAACAGTAGCGCGGGCAGGCGTACCTTATATATGTATGCACATGAAAGGAACACCGGAAACCATGCAGGAGCAGGCTGTTTATGACGATGTGGTAAAGGATATCCTGGATTTTTTTATTGCCAGGCTAAAACAATGTACGGATGCCGGTATAAAAGATGTGATCATTGACCCCGGTTTTGGATTTGGCAAAACCATTGAACAGAACTTCAGGCTGCTGAAACACCTGGCTGTTTTTAAAATGCTTGATAAGCCGTTGCTTGCCGGCTTGTCGAGAAAAGCAACGATCTACAAAACACTTGGCGTATCCGCAGCCGATGCGTTGAACGGAACCACTGTTTTAAATTCAGTAGCGCTTCTTAACGGCGCCAGTATATTGAGGGTACATGATGTGAAAGAAGCGAAAGAAGCTGTGAAGCTGATCACACATTATCAAAACGCCTGATCCGGTTGTTGTAAAAGAATGCTCACTGAAATACAGGAATCCACCACATAAAAAAAGGTGTGGAGCCCTGGAATATTATCCCTTTGCTTCACACCTTTCAATCAGCAATATAATTGCTTATTTTTTCTTAGCCGTATCAACTTTCGCTTTCTGAACTTTTGAAACACTGTCCATATAGTGTTTCTGCATGTCCATCATTTTCTTCCTTTCAGCATCTGCTATTTCCTTGGCCTGTGCTTTATTCAGAACATCTACGATCTCTACGTCGAACATGAGAATTGAATTGGCAGGAATATCCGGACCGGCAGCCCTTGCGCCATAAGCCAGCGGAGAAGGAATAAAGAGTTTTGCTTTTGCTCCTTTGTTCAGTTGTGTAAAACCATCATTCCAACCCTGGATAACAGTCATCCCCAGTGAAGGATCATTGGTAAGATTTACTGTAAGCGGCTCTGTTCTTCCCCTGCTGCTATCCATGTTGCTATCAAACACTTTTCCTTCAAGTGTTCTTCCGGTGTACATAACTTTCACCACGCAGCTGGTATCGATGTTATTACCAGTGCCGGGTGCTATCACCTGTACATAAGTTCCTTTAGGAGCTTTTACAGGTTTGATATTGTTCTTGGCAAAATAATCCTGCAGTGTTTTGTCATCCTTAGCCTGCTGTGCAATGGCATTGATGGAATCAAGCTTTTGCTTATTCTGCATGGCAGTTTCCCTTGCCTTGGTTGCTTCTTCCTTGGTTTTATAGATGTCGAGCAGCTTGATGGTTGTTATGAGGTAATGTCCCTTCTTGATGAACGGAGGCATCTGGTCTGGCATTTTCTTGAATGCGGAATCAGATAATATTCTGAACACAGCGCTGTCGCCTTTTTTCATCTGCGACAATACTTCCAGGTATGCTTTTGGGATGTTGAGCGAATCAAATGGTTCGATCACTGGATTTCCGTTCGTTCTTGTGTCGCTCAGTACAGAATCCGTTTTACCTGTATTGTAAAAAGTGGCTACAGCCATATCCATGAATTCACCATAGTTTACTTTTGAACCGCTTCCTTTTGAAATGATTTTGTATTCCAGTCCGTCTTTCCCTTTCTTAAACTGGGTGTCGGTACAACTTGCCAATACAACGGTAGCTGATAATGCCAAAGCCGCGATTTTTTTCATTTTTATTTTGTTTTTAGAATTTATAAGTGCTTAATTGATCCCTGTTTTCCTTCATGGCTTTGATAAAAGCATTTACCGCAGCATCAAGCGGTTCTTTGCTTGAACCTCCGGCCGCATTGTAATGTCCGCCGCCATTAAAATATTTACGTGCAAATGTATTTACGTC
>JAFDXA010000334.1 GCA_018268185.1 Bacteroidota bacterium | reverse complement strand
GATCTTCGACAGAAGAGATATCAAACGTTACCGCCAATGGTATCTTGCTCCTGATATTGATCTCACCAAAATAAAAACAAAGAAAAAAGCAGTTCGTATCGCCTTGTATGTGCTGAGTACTGTTAAGTTTCCCACCCCTTCCCTTGAATTCTCGAACGGAAGTTTTAAATGGAACTGGATACATTTTTAATATTCCCTGCCACCAAGACACAGAGACTCAAAAGTCTTTAATTGAGAGCCATCTTTATAAAATCAAAGTGCTATTGTAAATTCTTTCAGTGAAGGTCTCGGCAGTATTTTACTCCAATCCATTGCAAATAACTGCTGGATGGATAATATCAGTTTCTGAAAAGAATCCGGCTTGCGGATATAATAACTGGCGCCGTGTTCGTAGGTTTCCTTTATGGCATCCTGCTGAAATGAAGTTGAGAAAATAATAACAGGGATATCTTTATAAGCATGGGTGCGCCTGATTTCCTTAAGGCAATCGAGCCCGTTCTTGCGGGGCATGTTCAGATCAATAAAAATTATTTCAGGGGAATCCACTTTATCAAGCAGGTTCATAAGATCCTCACCATCTTTTGCAAAGGTCAACTGTGCAGTTTCATCTACCTGCTTCATTGCTTCTTCAAACAGCAGCCGGTCATCGGGATCATCATCGGCCACAAATATTGCTTTAGGTTTGGTATTGGGGGTTAGAGTCATCTTTTCAAAGATACTCAACAATTCCGGAATTGCTATACTGCAAAAAGGTAGTAACGGTACAGTTTAAACTAGATAATAATTTGATAACGAATCAATCAGATTAGCGAAATTTATTATTTCATGTAGGCTCCTGTAACTTCCCCATCTTCTACTTCCACAATAATGGTTTGCTCCATCGTAGTTGCAATGGAAAGTCCAACATAATCAACCGCTATCGGGAATTTTTTATGAGTACGCTCTACAAGTGCAAGCGTTTCAACTTGTTTGGGTTTCTGTTGCAACATTGGTTTGAGTGCATAGAGCATGGTGCGGCCACTGTTGGCAACATCATCGATCAGCAGAACTGATTTGTTATTGAGGTCAAGTGATTCACTGAGTGTTACTTCGCCGGGATCCTTTTTATCCATCGAGAGTTCTATCACCTGCACATTTCCTGCAAAAATTTCTGTAAGATATTGTGCGATCTTGCGGGCAATAAAAATCCCGTTCTCCCTGATGCCTATCAATACGAGGGCATTGTTGTTATAATTACGCTCGGCTACTTCAAAAGCCATTCGGCGCAATTTCTTATTGGCTGTTTCTTTATCTAAGATCATTCTCGGTCTGTCTTATTTAATTACCATCCAGGCAACTCAAAAATATTCAATATTCAATATTAAAATCCAAATACTTTATCTTAGCCCTTCCAATTGAGTACTTATGCAGTATGCACAACAGGCAGCATTTGTTTTATTGGCCGGGTTCGCCATCTGGCTGTTTACCAGGAATATTCTCCGTATCAGGCGCAATATCCTGCTGGGTAAAGATGAAAACCTTGGCGATAATTCTTCCCTGCGCTGGAAAAATATGATGTTGCTGGCTTTCGGGCAGAAAAAGATGTTCCGGAATCCTACGGTGGCCATCATGCACTTTATCATTTATGCAGGGTTCATCATTATCAATATTGAAGTACTTGAAATTGCACTGGATGGGATGTTGGGTACCCATCGCCTGTTCCTGGAACCATTGGGAGGCTTCTATACTTTCGTGATCAATTTCTTTGAGATCCTTGCCCTTGCTGTAATTACTGTCTGTGTCATTTTCCTGTTAAGAAGAAATGTACTGAAACTTAAAAGATTCATCAGCCGCGACCTGGATGGCTGGCCACGCAGTGATGCAAATTATATTCTCATTTCCGAGATCATTCTCATGACCTTGTTCCTTACCATGAATGCAGCTGACCGCAATCTGCAGCTCCAAGGAAGTGAACATTATAAAGAAACAGGTGATTTTCTTATTTCAGGAATACTGGCTCCGGCTTTTAAGCATTTTTCTGCCGGGCAGCTCATCACCATTGAACGCACGTGCTGGTGGATCCATATTGCCGGCATCTTCGCATTCCTCAATTACCTGCCATACAGCAAACACTTGCACATATTATTTGCTTTCCCCAATGCCTATTATGCCCGGCTTGAACCTAAAGGCAAGATGAGCAATATGGAAAATGTGCAGAATGAAGTGAAGTATATGATGCAGCCGGAACTTACACCAGCTGGCGATGCACCCGTTATGAAATTCGGCGCCAAAGATATTACCGACCTGAGCTGGAAGAATCTCCTGGATGCTTACAGTTGCACAGAATGCGGCCGTTGTTCAGCGGCCTGCCCGGCCAACAGTACAGGTAAGTTGTTAAGCCCGAGAAAGATCATGATGAGTACCCGCGACCGTGCTGAAGAAGTTGGAAAGAATATAGACAGGAACGGTTCGTTTGTTGCCGATGGAAAAACACTGCTGAACGATTACATAACTGTTGAAGAACTGCGTGCCTGTACAACCTGCAATGCCTGCGTGGAAGAGTGTCCTGTAAGTATCAACCCGCTTGAGATCATTCTTGAACTACGCCGGAGCCTCATCATGGAAGACAGCAATGCACCACAGGAATGGAATGTTATGTTTGGGAATATTGAAAACAATTTCGCCCCCTGGAAATTAAGTCCGGACGACCGGGACAAATGGGCTATGGAAATGGAAAATGGGTAGATGGGAAATGGCAAGTGGTTAATAGGGAGTGGAAGAGGGAAGCATATTGCTTTCATTGATACCAGACTTGCCAAACACTGAACCTTCTAAACCTTTTTGATAGTTGCTGGATGCTGTATACTTGATAAAGTACAATTTCCTAAACTTCTAAACTCATAAACACTAAACCCTCCAAACCAACTCCTCCTATCTCCTCCTGAATCCTTCCACTTCCTCTTCTTTAATATTATGCATCTTATCTACAGCATCTTTGTGCCTGAGAATTTTCCAGAGTTGAATGATGGCTGTTACGAGGAATATGCTTCCGATCACCCAATTAAGGTATTGTTCACTGTTGTGAATTCTTTCTACCAGTAATTTGCCGCCGAAAATGAATACGCAGTTCCCAAGCAGTGTGCCGATGCCAATGCCGATGATATAACTATTGTATTGAGCTTTTACGGGTTCCAATACTTTTTTGGTAAAGAGTACGGTACTCCAGCCAAACCAGAAAGGTATCTGCACAGGATTGATCGCACACATGAACATGCCAAGCAGGAAACGATGCATCTGGTTGTTGAGGAAAACATTTTGTCCCTTACCGCCTTCCTTCATGGCTGCAGCAAAACTCCCGATGGCAAGGGCCAGCACAATGCCCAGGGTGATCCACTCCATAACCTTCATCAGCTTTTCCTGCTTTCGTACCCAATCAATACCAACCAGTGAGATGCGTACATAGATCATCTCTACTAGCAGGGAACCTATGGAAAAGTAAATAGCATCCCTGATACTTTCCTGGATGCCGATCTGCATTGCCGCAACATTCAACGTGCCTAATGGCAATGAACCGAGGAAACTGATGATCAATCCCCAGAAAAAAATCCTGACCAGTTTTGGCATGCGCCAAAGATAAGCTAATGCCTGTGTGGAATGAAGCAGATGATAACGAATTCTTATATCCTCTTAACCTTCCTTGAGTTTCCAGGGCGGATCTTTCCTGTTTACTCCGGCGTAATAAATGATCAGTTGATTTCCGTCAGGATCTTTCAGCCTTGCTTCACGCCAGAGCCATGGCTTATCAGTTGGCAGTTCTTCAAAAAAGATTCCCCTGGCAGCCAACTGCTCTACATATTCATCAAGATCGTCTCTTTCAAAGTATATCCATGCCCCGGCCCCGGTGGGCATCTCTTCTACCTGGTGTAATGAAAAAGTAGCGTTTCCATCCGGGCATTCAAAGCGGGCATAGTGAGGCAGCGCTTTTACAATAAGTTTCAAACCGAGCTTCTCATAAAAAACAATGGCATCTTCAACATTTGTAACAGGCACCGTTACCTGGTTCAGGTTCATGATCAAAATTTATGTAGTGATTTAACTTGCATGATCGTTACTTCGCAAATACACTCAGGTTTACCCTCAGGCTATCTGCCATAGAAACGCTGTCGCCGCCTACTCCAAAATCACGACGGTTCATATCAAAAGTACCGGTAAACAGGTAACCACCGTTCGAATTGTTCACTTTAAATGGAAATTCAATAACCTTGGAAACCCCTTTGATTGTAATATTGCCCTTAAACTGGTAAATGCCGGGCTTATCTGTTGTAGATATCTTCGTACTCACCATGCGAATGGTTGGAAATTGTTTTACATCAAAATACTCCGCTTTTTTCAGGTGCCTGTCGCGGGTATCGTTATCGGTATCAATGGTGGAAGCATCAACTGTTACATCAAAAGCCCAGTCTGCCACGGTTGATTTATCAAACCTGATCGTTCCTTTCAGCCCGGTAAAATCACCTCCCGTTTTTATGCCGAAATTTTTGATCACAAAATGCACTTTGCTACCCTCATCGGTTGGCGTGAGTGTTTGCTGAGCCTTTATATTTCCTGCCAGCAAAACAACAGCCATCGCTAAAATTAAATTTTTCATCAGTTGAATATTTCGAATTGTTATACAAATTACAACCCAATTGCCGCAGAAATCATCCTGAAGCTTTACATTTAACAAAGCATACATATTTAAGGTTTCATTTCATGATCAGGTCATCTACCATACAACTTCTCAGGTTTCATTTTTCCTTCTTCCTGATGCCTGTATATTGGTTTGCCCTTAGCCAGGTAAATGAAATCAATACAGGGAATGCCTTACTGATCTTTGTCATTCTCCACCTGCTTGTTTACCCGGCCAGTAACGGCTATAACAGTTATATGGACAGGGATACGGAAAGCATTGGCGGACTTGCAAATCCCCAACAACCAACCCGGCAATTGTTTTATGCGTCTGTATTGCTTGATATGATCGCCCTTATCGCCAGTGCATTCATCAGCACCCTGTTTTTAGCGGGTATATTCATGTATATAGTAGCTTCCCGGGCCTACAGCTACCGGGGCATCAGGCTTAAACAATACCCCGTGATCGGGTACCTTACCGTGATCACCTGCCAGGGCGGGTTGGTATTCTTTCTCGTAATGGAGGGTGCCAGTGTTGGTAATAACATTCACGTACCATTAATTGGCATGATTGCTGCCTCGCTGCTTATTGGGGGATTTTATCCATTGACACAGATCTACCAACACAAACAGGATAAAGCTGATGGGGTTACTACATTGAGTTACCTGCTGGGTTATCGCGGCACATTCATCTTTACTGCACTCATCTATTTTCTTGCCATGACAAGCCTGGCTGTTTACATGGCGCAGAACCTGGAACTTGATTATTTTTTCAGCATGCAGCTTTTCTTTATACCGGTATTGGTCTATTTTGCCTGGTGGTTTTTAAAAGTGTACCGCGACACCTCCATGGCCAATTTTACCAACACCATGCGCATGAACCTGCTGGCGTCTCTTTGCAGTAATGCGGGTTTTATTTTCTTATTCTTAATCAGACATCATTGAGCAGGATCGTAGCCATAGCAACCGGAACAGCACCTTATAAACATGAACAGCATGAATTATTCAGCTTTGCAGAAAAAGTGTATTGCAGTAATGAGGCTGAAAGCAGGAAGCTGAAATTCCTTTACAACCATAGTGGTATTCAGACACGCTATTCGATATTGCCTGATTACAGCACAACGGCAGACAAAAGAACTTTCTTTCCTCCTGCCAATGACCTTGAACCATTTCCCGGTATTGAGAAAAGAATGAACCTGTTTAACAGTTATGCAGCTGAACTTTCGGCCAATACGATCCTGGATTGTATCAGCGGAAAGATCAACAGCGGTGAGATCACACACCTCATAACGGTAAGCTGCACAGGCATGAGCGCTCCCGGGCTGGATCTACAGGTGATGGAGCGTTTGCAATTGCCCAACACGATCGTGCGCACATCTGTGAATTTTATGGGCTGCTATGCCGCTGTTCATGCGCTGAAACTGGCGGACGCTTTCTGCAAAAGCAACAACAACGCCAATGTGGTGATCGTATGCACCGAGTTCTGCACACTTCATTTTCAGAAAGAACCTTCTGTTGATAACATAACCTCCTCCCTGCTTTTTGCTGATGGCTGTGCCGCCGTACTTGTTCAACCGGCCAATACAAACAATAAAGGCTTCTGCATTGAGAACTTTTATTCAGATGTTTCATTCAAAGGCAAGAAAGACATGGCATGGGAATTATCTGCCAAAGGCTTTTTAATGACATTAACAGGTTATGTTCCTGAATTGATAAAAGAAGATTTTAAAGGCCTTGTTGATAAAGCACTCGCCGTTTCCGGAAGGTCCACCAAAGACATTTCTCATTGGTGCATTCATCCGGGCGGAAAAAAAATATTGGAAAGCATTGCATCTTCCCTGTGCATAAAAGAAGACGAACTTCGTTTTTCTTATAACATACTGAATGATTTCGGGAACATGAGTTCCCCCACCATTCTTTTTGTATTGAAAAAAATACAGGAAGAAATTGAATCACAAAAGCAGCATAACCAGCCTGCGATCTTTGCTGCAGCCTTTGGCCCCGGTCTGACCATGGAAACATTTACCGCCACCTATGATTAATCTTTCAAAACGATCAGCCAGTAAAGAATTGCTTGACGAGCCCGGTATCCCTTTTGAAGACATCAGGCTTAACATGAAAGAATTGAATACAATCAACAGCTTGCTTGGCGGACATTCAATAACCATTGATGGAATTAAAAAACTCCTTGCGAATATACCAGGAAGCCAGCCGGTCAGCATTTGCGAAATAGGCTGCGGCGGGGGAGATAACCTGCAGGCTATAGAAACCTATTGCAAAAAAAATAATATCCAGGCTGTTTTCATCGGCATAGACATTAAAAAAGAATGTATTGATTTTGCCCGTCAGCAATATCCTTCATTGCCGGCAACCTGGATCGTAAGCGATTACCTGCAGGCAGCATTCAGAAACCAAAAACCTGATATTATTTTTTCATCCCTTTTCTGTCATCACTTTACCGAACCGGAGCTGGTTGACATGCTCAACTGGATGAAGACAAACAGTAAGACCGGTTTTTTTATAAACGACCTGGAACGCAACCGCTTTGCTTATTATTCAATAAAACTGCTTACTCGTTTTTTTTCAAAATCTTATCTTGTAAAAAATGACGCCCCGGTTTCGGTTACAAGGGGCTTTACAAAAAAAGAATGGCAGCTACTTTTTCAACTCGCCGGCATCAACCAGTATGAATTAAACTGGAAATGGGCTTTCAGGCACCTCGCTGTTTACAAACATGAATGAAGAACAACAATATGATTGTGCTGTGATTGGTGGCGGACTGGCGGGCCTATGCCTCTCCATACAACTTGCCAGGCTAAACCATTCCGTAATACTTTTCGAAAAAGAACAATACCCCTTTCATAAAGTATGCGGCGAATATATCAGCCTTGAAAGCTGGGATTTCCTTGAAAACCTGGGCATTCCACTCTCAGATCTGGAAGTTCCCATCATCAAAAAACTGATCGTATCAGCCCCGGATGGAACCGAGTTGAAACAGGAATTACCGCTGGGTGGATTTGGCATCAGTCGATTCAAAATAGACAACCTCCTGAAAGAAAAAGCCATCCTGCATGGTGTTGAACTAAAAGAACATTGTAAAGTTGAAGATGTTTCATTTGAAAATGATTCATTCAGGATACATACCGCTGCAGGAATGTTTTCAGCAAAAGTATGCTGTGGAAGTTTTGGTAAAAGAAGCAACCTTGATGTAAAATGGAAAAGGCCCTTCATCATGCAGAAAGGCAACAAGCTGAATAATTTCATCGGGGTGAAATATCATGTAAAGACAGATTTCCCGGTTGATCGTATCGCATTACACAATTTTGAAGATGGCTATTGCGGTATTTCGAGGATCGAAGATGGCAACTATTGCCTCTGCTATCTGACCAATGCCGCCAATCTGAAACGAAACAATAATTCCATCGCTGAAATGGAGAGGAATGTTCTTTACAAAAACCCACACCTGCAGCAGATATTCAGTACCTGCAGGCATTTGTACGATCAGCCTTTGTCAATTTCACAAATATCCTTTCAGCAAAAATCACAGGTAGAAAATCATGTACTCATGATCGGCCATGCTTCAGGTGTGATAACGCCACTTTGTGGCAATGGCATGAGTATGGCCATGCATGGATCAAAGATAGCAGCGGAGAACATAGCCCTGTTTCTGAATAATAATATATCAAGAGCCGGTATGGAAAAGAATTATGCGGCAGAATGGAAGCGTACGTTTGGTAGAAGATTGAGAACGGGAAGAATGATACAAAGATTATTCGGCAGGCCCTGGGTCACCAATGTATTTATCCGCATTATGAAACCACTGCCTTTCATTACCCGCTGGCTGATCCGTCAAACACATGGTAAGCGGTTTTAACCGATAAGTTTATCAGCTTCACGCATCCTGTTGAACAGTTCATTGGTCTGCTTCATGAATTCCCTTCCTTTTTTAAATGACCATGGCTTTACGCCCCTGCTCCTGTTGTAGCTGCAGATCCTGTACAATGCCTTCCAGTGTTTCAGAATTTCCCGGTATGCGCCGAATAAAGTATAGCCGGTATCATAAAAATGATTGGGCTCGGCTCCGCAGCCATTATATTCAAGTATGGTATAGTTTTTCCCTTGCTTCAGGTCTTCAATACTCTGACACATAATATCGTAGCGGCCGTAAAAGAAATCATTTACATCATGACTGATCTTATCAAATACGGCCAGCAGCCTGTCATCAATATGCCCTTTCAGGTCAACGAACCGGGCGCCCCGGTTGTGATTGGCAGCATAACTCAAGGCATATATCTCCCCTGCCGGTAATACCTTATTCCAGTTCTTTTCATGCTTCCCCTTCAACTCACCTACACGCTTGGCCGCTTTGGGATGATTCATGATCAGTTGTTCAAGCGTTTGCTTTCCGTCGCCGGTAACCTGCATTGGTATTTTGTGTAGAAAGCCGGTAATAATGCCTTTCTGTTCTTTTGGATGCCGTATGTGAAAAACACTTACTTCCATCGGGTATTTTGCCATCTCCTGCACAATGTATTCTACAGGCACCATGGAATGATAACGCTTCAGGCTTTCTTCGTCATCGATCTTCCTGAACAGGATGCCCTGCCCCCCTACATCCGGTTTCACAATAAAAGGATATGAAATTCCTGATGCTGATAACTTCTGTTTTACAATGCTGAAATCTTCTGCCGGCAATACGAAAAATGTTTTGGGATAAAGATGCTCCGGTAACAGATCGTACATCTCTCTTTTTGTTTCGCCTTCCATACCGCCGAAAGTTATAGACGGGTTACTGGGAGTAAAGAACCAAACCGATCTCGACCTGAGCATATACCATACCCACATGGGTACAATGGGCGCATAAAGCAGTTTGAAAGGCCATGCCTCCCAATTGGTTATGGTACTGATGAGTTTTTTCAACTGGAGAAATTGATTTGCAAAATTAAATGCCGCAGAACCGGTTTCAATGCTAAAATGTTATTTACTTTGTCGGACAAATCTATATAATTATATGCATGTACCAACAATGGCAGAATTTTTGGCCAGTGGCGAAAAGCCGGAGATCCTTTTTTGGGTAGGCTGTGCCGGTAGTTTCGATATACGTGCGCAAAAGATCACCAAAGCTTTTGTTACCATACTTGATAAGGTTGGGATCAAATATGCCATTTTGGGAAAAGAAGAAATGTGTACAGGTGACCCGGCCCGCCGTGCAGGCAATGAATTCATGTTCCAGATGATGGCTTACCAGAATATCCAGGTATTGAATGGTTATGAAGTAAAAAAAATTGTAACGGCCTGCCCTCACTGTTTCAACATACTCAAAAATGAATACCCGGTACTTGGGGGTAATTATGAAGTGATACACCACGCCAGCTTTTTGCAGCAGTTGATAGATGAGGGGCGCATAAAAATGAAAGAAGGCGGAAGTTTCAAGGGTAAGAAGATCACCTACCACGACAGCTGTTACCTTGGGCGTGCCAATGATATTTATGAAGCCCCACGGAAAGTACTCGAAGCCCTTGATGCTTCACTGGTAGAAATGAAACGCTGCCGAAGCAACGGGCTTTGCTGTGGAGCGGGAGGCGCCCAGATGTTCAAGGAAGAAGAGAAAGGCAATACCAGGATTAATATTGAAAGAAGTAACGAAGCCCTTGAAACAGGTGCAAGTGTAATTGCTGCAGCCTGCCCCTTCTGCAACACGATGTTAACCGACGGTGTAAAGAATAAAGAAAAAGAAGACGAAGTGGCCGTATTGGATATCGCAGAACTCGTTGCAGCGTCCTTGTAATATTGATTGAGAAATTGAAACTGCGAATGGTGAGTGATGATCAAGGATACCGGATACTTGAGGCTGACTCCTAAACTTTCTAAACCGATCATCTAAACCACCAAAACCTACCTAAACTCTCCCAACCTCCTTCTAAACTTATCTCCCATGGATCTCAACTTCCAACAACACCTCCCCGAAGATTTCAATGATGACTCCCGGGTGTGGATTTACCAGAGCAGCCGTTTGTTCTTCATCAGCGAAGCATTGGAAATGGAAAGCATGCTGCATGATTTTGTTACCAATTGGAAAAGTCACGGCGCACCTGTTAAAGGATATGCCAACCTTTTTTTCGGAAGGTTCATTATCATTATGGCCGATGAAACAGCTACAGGCGTTAGCGGGTGCAGTACTGATAGTTCGGTAAGACTCATAAAAGCCATTGAACAGCAATTCAACGTAGATATGTTCAACAGGCAGTTGCTGGCATTTGTGGTAAAAGACAAGATCGAAACCATTCCCCTGGCCCAACTGGCCTATGCTTTTGAAAACAAGTTCGTGAATGAAGACAGTCTTTATTTCAACAATACCGTACTCAGCAAAAAAGAACTGGAACAAAACTGGATAACCCCCATTAAAAAGAGTTGGTTAGCCCGGCAGCTGGGCATTAAAAGCTGAAGTTCGCCGGATATGAAGCGCTGACATCCTGTCACAATTACACTGGTTTCGCTTATCTTTGTTCCCCTTATTTGAAATTGATGGAGGAACTTCTTATCGATAAAACACACGACGAAGCCAGGCAGGGGGAAGCTTTTGCCCCGGAATCTCATTCATTGGAGAAATTCAGCAAACACTTTTACATAGAAAGTTACGGTTGCGCCATGAATTTCGCTGACAGCGAAGTGGTTGCATCCATTCTGCAGTCGGAAGGTTATGGCGCTACTACCGATGCTACCCTCGCCGATCTTATACTGATCAATACCTGCTCGATCCGTGAAAAAGCAGAGCAAACAGTAAGAAACAGGCTCAGCAATTTCAAGGGAATGAAAAAGCAACGCCCCGGTTTGGTGATTGGTGTATTGGGTTGCATGGCAGAACGGCTGAAAGCAGCTTTCCTCGAAGAAGAAAAACTGGTTGATATCGTAGTAGGCCCCGATGCTTACCGCAGCCTGCCTTCGCTCATAGAAGAAGCCAGCACCGGCCAGAAAGCAGTGAATGTACTTTTGAGCAGGGATGAAACCTATGCCGACATCTCCCCCATCCGCCTCAACAGCAATGGCGTGAATGCCTTCGTAAGCATTATGCGTGGCTGCAATAACATGTGTTCATTTTGCGTGGTGCCTTTCACCCGTGGAAGGGAAAGAAGCAGGAATGCTCACAGTATTGTGCAGGAATGTGAGGCCCTTTTCAATGATGGTTACCGGGAAGTTACGCTGCTGGGCCAGAACGTAGACAGCTATCATTGGATCGATGAGCATACCGGTGAAACCGTAACCTTTGCCCGCCTGATGGAAATGGTTGCGCTGATCTCGCCATTGTTGCGGGTTCGCTTTTCAACATCACATCCAAAAGATATTACTGATGAAGTACTCTTCATCATGAAGCAATACGAAAACATCTGCAATTACATACACCTGCCGGTGCAAAGCGGTAACACAAGGGTTTTGCAGATGATGAACAGAACCTATAGCCGTGAGTGGTACATTGCTAAAGTGGACCGTATACGTGAAATACTTCCCGACTGTGGTTTGTCTACAGATATGATCGCAGGATTCTGCACAGAAACTGAAGAAGAACACAAAGACTCCTTAAGCCTGATGGAATACTGCAGGTATGATCTTGCCTACCTGTATTTCTACTCTGAACGGCCCGGAACACTTGCGGCCCGCAGGTTTGAAGATGATGTTCCGCTGGATGTAAAAAAAAGGAGGCTGCAGGAACTGGTGGATCTTCACAGAATTCATTCGCTGGAAAGCATGCAGAAAGATGTTGGCAAAACGTTCAGGGTTTTAATTGAAGGCTATTCAAAGAAAAGTGAAGATGATCTGTACGGAAGAAATGACCAGAATAAGGTGATCGTATTCCCGAAAGAAAATTATAAGAAAGGGGATTATGTAATGGTTGAAGTGCACGACTGCACCGCCGGTACATTGATAGGAAAGGTTATACCCCCTACGCCTTAATTTTTGTGCTTATCGCATCTAAACGGCGATTTCAGCAAACCGTAAGATGAAGTTGCACCAAACAAAATCAAACCTGATGGATTTACAATCAATAAAAAACAGATTTGGCATCATTGGTAATTCACCTGCATTGAATCATGCATTGAATGTAGCCGTACAGGTTGCCAATACCGACCTGAGTGTTCTTATCAATGGTGAAAGCGGTGTAGGAAAGGAAGCGTTCTCACAGATCATACATGCTTTATCTGCACGCAAGCATAACTCATTCATCGCGGTTAACTGCGGCGCTATTCCGGAAGGAACCATCGATTCAGAATTGTTCGGGCATGAAAAAGGATCTTTCACCGGCGCCGTTGACAGCCGGAAAGGATATTTTGAAACCGTGAACGGCGGAACTATTTTCCTGGATGAGATCGGGGAAATGCCACTTGGAACTCAGGCTCGTTTACTACGTGTGCTGGAAACCGGTGAATACATCAAAGTTGGAAGCAGTAAAGTTCAGAAAACTGATGTAAGGGTAATTGCTGCTACCAACAAGGAATTACTTGAATACACACATACCGGCAGGTTCAGGGAAGATCTGTATTATCGTTTGAATACGGTTCCCATCAGGGTGCCTGCTTTACGCGACAGGAAAGAAGACATCTTCTTACTCTTCAGGAAATTTGCAACTGATTTTGCCGACAGGTATAAAACAACTTCCATACAGCTTACGGATGATGCGAGGGAAATGCTCACCAATTACAGCTGGCCTGGTAATGTGCGTGAATTGAAAAATATGGCAGAGCAGATCTCCGTGCTGAGCAAAGACAAAACAGTTGATACTGCCCACCTGAGGAATTTCCTCCCGGAAAATAACATGTCGCGATTGCCGGTGCTTGTGGGAAGCGGAACCGGTAGCGTAAGCCAGGCCGAATTTGCAAACGAAAGAGAGATACTTTACAAACTTTTCTTCGACATGAAGAAAGATGTAAATGAACTCAAAAAAATGTTTTTCGATCTTGTACAGAATCCTGCCATGGCAAGTCATGCTCCGATCTACGATCCCGGCATGAGCAACAGCAATGTGGTTAAGGAACTGAACATTACCTCTCCTGCTCAGGGCAATTACAATGCACCGCAGTCGGCTGTAATTTTACACAACGACAAGAACAACATCCAGCAGCACGAAGATGTAGAAGAATCTTTGAGCATTGTTGATAAGGAAAAAGAACTCATCATCAAAGCGCTCAAAAAACATCGTGGAAAAAGAAGGGATGCTTCCATCGATCTCGGTATCAGCGAACGTACCCTGTACCGAAAGCTGAAGGAGTATGATATCGAAAATTTATAAGCACAAAAGTTAACAATGCTGAAACCAATGGTTGCCGGCTCATTGCTTAACTTTACTTACAACCCCATTTGAGAATGATCATTTTAAAACGCTTCCTGATCGGCTTACTCGTAGCATCTGTTACCTGCTTCGCTACCTGCAAATATTCTTTCAAAGACACATCTCCTATTCCTGAAGAAATAAAAACGTTCAGGGTAAACTACCTCGAGAACAAGGCACAATATGTGAATACACAACTCAGCCCGCAACTCACCGAAAAACTAAGGCAAAAGATCATCAATACAACAAGGCTTAGACAAACCAACGACGAAGCTGATTACGACATCAGCGGATTCGTATCGCAATATTATACCAGCACTGTTGGTATTAGTGGTAACAATGCCTCCGGTAACAGGTTAACAGTGGGCTTTCACCTGGTATTCAGAAATACACAGAATGAAAAAAAGAATTTTGAGGCCGACATTTCAAGAACCTTCGATTTCCCGGCCTCCCAATCACTTTCTGAAGCGGAAAGCAGTCTGAATTCAGACATCATCCGAAATCTCGTTGACGAGATATTCAATAAAATATTTTCTAACTGGTAATTTTTGTAGTTTTGAACATGCAATCCCAACAGGTGTTTACAAGACTCTTCAGTAACAATGGAGCCATTTCTCCCAGCAGGGAGCAACTGGTTGCTATTGCTGAAAAGTACCCATACCTGAGTGTGGCGCATTTTCTGTTGCTCCAGAAAACCGGCAAGGATCATCCCGATTACGAAAAAACAGCCGGCAAGGCGGCCCTTCATTTTGGCAATCCATATATGCTGAGGTATAAACTTGATGCAACCGCCCGAACCGAAAAAGAGATCAAAGCTGCCCGGATTGAAGAGAAAAAAGAAGCTGCTGAGCCAGTAACGCCACCTGAACCAGAGCAACCCGTAATGGCTGCCAAACCCGGTAAGGCTGCTTCAGATGAAATGCTGTTTGAACCGCTGTTCGCTACTGATTATTTCGCCTCCCAGGGGATCAAACTCAGCGAAGAGGCCCAACCTACCGATAAACTGGGGAAACAGCTCAAAAGTTTCACTGAATGGCTTAAAACCATGAAAAAGATCCACGGCGCCCCTATTCCTACCGAAAGCGCCCCTGTTGATATGGTTGTTCAGAAACTGGCGGAAAAAAGCAACCAGGAAGACGAGATTCTTACCGAATCGATGGCCGAAGCGTATCTCCAACAGGGCAAAACCCAGAAAGCCCGGGAAATATTTGAAAAATTAAGTTTGTTCAATCCTTCCAAAAGCGCTTACTTTGCAGCCAAAATTGAAGGAATCCCGGCCAGCCAATCCTGACCATTCCATTCACATTCAGTTAAAAAGAATCAATTATGTTAGTTTTATTTGGTGTTTTGATCATTATTGCCTCTGCAGTACTCGGAATGATCGTGTTAATTCAAAACCCGAAAGGTGGTGGTTTGTCTGGAACTTTTGGTGGTTTCAGTAACCAGTTGATGGGTGTTAAGCAAACAACCGATATCCTGGAAAAAGGAACCTGGATTTTTGCGGCGGTTGTGGGTCTTCTCTGCCTGGTTTCTCCTGCCTTTATCCCTAAACAGGGAAGTGCTTCCGGCGATGATATCATCAAAGGCATCAATGCTTCTCCCGCACAGCAAAGCAAACCGGCCAATACTGTACCGATGCCGGCAGATACCAATAAGAAATAATACTTATTACAATAAATTTATAACCTCGCTTGAATGAAGCGGGGTTTTTTATTTTATCTTGTCAGAAGATCAAATCCACCATGAAAAAAATTCTGCTTATCATTTTCGCCGCTATCCTGTTACTGGCTGCTTATGCCGCGTGGTCATTATTTGGTCCAACCGTATCAGCCCCGGAAGGAAAATATTTTTACGTACATACCGGTGCTACATACGATAAAGTAAAGGAACAGCTCAACGAACAGAAGATCGTCAAGAGCGTTTTCTTTTTCGACAGGCTCTCCAAACAGGTAAAATACAATACCCGGATCAAACCCGGTCGCTATGAAATAAAAGATGGTATGAGCCTCGTAAAACTGGTACGGATGCTCAAAGCTGGCAACCAATCGCCGGTAAGATTTGTGATCAATAAAATCCGTACCAAGGAAGATCTCGCCGGAAAGATCGGTCAACAGTTTGAAGTGGATTCAACTGAAGTGATCAATTTCCTAACCAGCAATGATTCCCTGGCCCCCTATCATGTAGATACAAACACGGTGATGACCATCATCATTCCCAACTCTTATATGCTTTGGTGGAACTCTTCGCTGAAGAATATTATCAAACGCCTGAACACCCAGAAAGAATTATTCTGGGAAGGCAAGCGTACTGCAAAAGCTGCTGCCATGAACCTCACTCCCGACCAGGTTTATACCATGGCCAGCATTGTTGAAGAAGAAACCAACAAGCAGGATGATAAAGGACTCATTGCAAGTGTTTATCTTAACCGCATCAACAAAGGGATGAAGCTGGAAGCCGATCCAACAGTAAAATATGCCATGAGGAATTTTGCGTTGAAACGTATATTGCATGGCCACCTCCAGTATCCGTCTCTTTACAATACCTATTTACACACAGGGTTACCGCCCGGGCCAATCGCTACTCCGTCTATTAATACCATTGATGCTGTACTGAATGCGCCAAAAACAGGCTACCTGTTCTTTGTTGCCAAACCTGATTTCAGTGGATACTCTAATTTTGCTTCCAGCTACCTGGAACACCTGGTATATGCAAAAGCGTATCAACGTGCGCTCGATAGCTTACTAATAAGCAGGAATAAATAAAACCAAGTGATCAAACTGCAACGCATACTCATAACAAAAGGGCCGATCGGTTACTTACTCAAAAAGAGCAAGCACTGGTACCTGCCCGGTTTTGAAGGCGTTCCGTTGTATGATGTTCTCCGCTTTTTTTACCGGCAGTTAAAAACACATGGCTTGCTGGAGCGTGCTTCTGCGATCTCCTATAATTTTATCATGGCCACACCGCCATCGTTACTTTTTTTGCTTACGCTCATACCTAACCTGCCCTTTATTTCCAAAAGAAGCATACAGGTGCAGTTGCACGCCCTTATCTATGACATCGTTCCTGCAAAAGAATATAACCGGGAGATCATAAAATTTGTGGATTCATTCATTTACGGATCCAAGATCGGACTGCTGTCGTTTGGGTTATTACTGTCACTTTTCTTCGCATCAAGTGCCATGATGGGACTGATGCGTTCTTTCAATAAAAAATACCTGGGGTTCAGAAAAAGAGGCGGTTTACACCAGCGCTGGATCGCCATCAAGCTTACCATGATATTATTCGGCTTGCTGTTTGCCTATCTCCTGCTGCTGATATCACAGGGAGCATTGCTCAAAGCCGTTATTAAAGACAG
>JAFDXA010000333.1 GCA_018268185.1 Bacteroidota bacterium | reverse complement strand
GGGATCAGTGTTTTCAGGCGACGGTTGGGATTGGCAGCAATTCTGGAACATAACCGCTTTCTTCTCGATCGTACTTGCTTTCATGAACCTGCTTCCGATTCCGGCACTTGATGGAGGACATGTTTTGTTCACATTGATAGAAATGATCACCGGCAGAAGACCGAGTGATAAATTTCTTGAGTATGCCCAGATCGCCGGAATGATCTTTTTGCTGGCACTCATGCTTTATGCCAACGGTAACGATTGGCTGGGATGGGGTAAAGGCAAATAGTATAGACTGAATGATTAGCGGGCGACCGATCAATACAGTTGTTCACTGATAAACAAGAAGTTCAATAACACGGCATGCGTTTCTTTTCCCGTATAGTTTTTATTTGCAACTGCTGCTTTATTATTTCAGTGATACTCCGCTTTGTTGAATTACAGCAGCGGGCAAAGAATAATTATGATGGTGCCATTCCGTTTCAGCCACTCGAGAGTACGCTGGTAATTCTTGGCTACGGGGCCATCTACATAAATGTTGTTTTTTTGCTGATCAGCATATACCGTTTTTTGCTTAAACGGAATATACCATCTCCGAGATGGATCACTATCTTCAATCTTTGCATGTTTCCTTTGCAACTGTATTACTTTATTTTCAGTAACTTTTAGGTATGATACATAACATCCTGCGAAGTAAAAGTACCCGCCTCTTCATGATACTGGGCGGCATCTTTATTGCCAATGCACTTATTGCAGAAGTGATCGGTGTAAAAATATTTTCACTGGAAGACAGCCTTGGAATAAAACGTGCCAACATAAACCTGTTCGGGTCGCCATTCAGCTTTCACCTTACGGCAGGAGTGCTGCTCTGGCCTGTTGTATTTATTATGACAGATATCATAAACGAGTATTATGGTCCACGTGGTGTTAAGTTCCTGTCTTACCTGGCAATCGGGCTGATCAGCTATTCATTTCTCATTTACAACGCAGCCATCAACCTGTCTCCATCAGAATATTTCTCAATAGGAAATGGTATTGATAAACCGAATAATGCATTTAAAGGGATATTTGGCCAGGGGCTTTGGATCATCATCGGGTCGATCATGGCTTTTTTTATCGGGCAGGTTTTGGACGTATTTATTTTTCACCGGATAAAAAAGGTAACCGGAGAAAAGGGGATATGGCTTCGTTCAACAGGTTCAACACTTGTATCTCAACTCATTGATAGTTTTGTAGTACTCTTTATCGCTTTTTATGTTGGAAAGCGAATCCAGACCGGGCAGGGCGAACCCTGGAGTATTCACCAGGTATTGGTTACAGGAACGGGCAATTACATCTATAAGTTTGCCGTGGCCATCATACTTACACCGGTTATCTATCTTATTCACGGATGGATAGAAAAATACCTTGGACATGATCTCGCATCCCAAATGAAGAATGCTGCCATGGCTAAAGAAAGTGAATAAAAAAAGCACGGTTACCCGTGCTGCAAAATGAAAAACTATCTGGAATAATTCTTTTTGACTTACCACCTGGTAGAACTTCCAAGTGTTTTGTGTTTTTTCTGCATCCTCCAGAGATCAACAACACTGAAAGAGTGGTTTGATCTTTTTTCTTTCAGGAATTCAGGAGCCAGTGTTTCTTTTGTTTCGTCTAGCAGTTCTTTCATTGCTTCCCTGTTTACAGAAGCAATGATGCTTTCATTTGTCGTTTTCATATTCTTCAGTTTATAATTTTCAAAATGTTCTCCCGGGGTTGCTGAAGTAACCGTAAACGGTTGTTTCAGGCGGTTTTGTTGCAATGGTGACCATTTTGCGCCGCAAAGTTAGTGAACATAAGCCGGGGTTGCAAGCTCGAACTGTTAAAGTATGTGAAAAGAAACAGTAATCCTTGTTTGGCATTACGTGCAACTTTGCCTGATGAATCGTTATCTTTATTTACATACCTCTCGATTAAATATTTAACCGGATCAGTTGATGGGAAAAACACCCGTATTATACTTCCTTGCAATAGCCACCGCTTTGTTATTCAGTGTAACCATGCAGGCACAGGTAAGTCAACCCGGTGAGGATACATTCTTCCTGGCCAGGAAAAAGGGCCTGCTGGGAAAACTGGGAAAAAGTCTTGTAAAATCGCCGGAGCCTGAACCCCCGGTTAAGATCGTGGATCCATTCAGGAAATACAGTGGACGCATCATCAGGTCCGTAGAGATATTTCCTCTTGGCTTTAACCAGAGCATTGAAGATACCACGGTTATAAAGCAGAATTTCGCCATAAACCTGGCAAACCGTTTTCACAAGAACACCCGTACATCGATCATAAAGAATTACCTTTTTTTCAGGCAGGGAGATAAACTTATACCATTCCTGATGTCGGATAACGAAACATTTCTCCGAAACCAGCCTTTCCTGAACGATGCATTGATCATAGCAGTGGAAGATGAGCATGTAAAGGACTCTGTTGATATAGTGGTGCTCACCACGGACGTATTTTCAATCGGTGGTAATGCGAATATCGGCAGTAAAAATATCAGGGCAGAACTAAGAGAAGAAAACCTCGGAGGTTCAGGCAGCCAGGTTACTGTAAGCGGTATTTATGATATGGAAAGGCGCCCGAGGATGGGGGTGGGGGCGGAAGCTATCATCAGGAATATCAGGGGAAGCTTTCTGAATTTTTCAACCGGCTTCAATACATTTCGATCGGCTTTCAACAGCGGTCGGTATGAAGAAAATAGTACCTATGCACGTCTTGAAAAACCTTTGGTCAACAGGTACACACAATGGACAGCCGCACTCGAACTGGCATACAACAAAACATTCAATGCCTATGTTTCAGATTCTTTATACAAGTCAGACTATCAATACATGTACAACAATGTAGATATATGGGCTGGCTACAATATCGGTTACAAAGCACGTAAAGGATTGGAATCTGATAACCGACTTCGCCATTTCGTTGCAGCACGTGTGTTTTATCATAAGTTCGACCGGCTGCCGGCAAAATATGATTCTGTTTACAATTACAGTTATGCAGATATTAACGGTGTTTTATTTTCTTATAACCTGTACAAACAAAACTACTATCGTACGAATTACCTGTATGCATTTGGTAGGAATGAAGACGTACCAACAGGTTTAAGCGCCAGCCTTATCGCCGGCTGGACAAACAAGGAGGATAAACGAAGACCGTATTATGGTATTGAATTTGAAGCGAATCGTTTTGCCAGGAAAGGCATTTATAGTTCTTACAAATTGAGGATCGGGGCTAATTACCGAAAAGGGAAATTTGAGGATATTAACTTTCTTGCCAGCGTTGATCATTTTACAAAACTTGTAAAGATCAGTTCCCGTTGGCGTAACAGGAACTTTATATCATTTTCATTTACCAAGCAGCTTAACTTTTATCTTAACGGGCCATTGTTTCTTAAAAGTGATTTTGGTTTCCCTTATTACGGTACAGGTATTGTTCAGGGAGATCAGCGGACAACGATTAAACTTGAAACTGATTTTTATAACCTCAATAAAATACTTGGTTTCAGGTTTGCACCATTCCTCTTCAGTGATCTTTGCCTGGTAAAACCAACCGGCCAGCCTGCAAACAAAACAGATGGATTCACAGCTTTGGGAGGAGGGCTGAGGGCAAGGAATGAAAACCTGGTATTCGGTACAATAGAATTGAAAGCATTTTATTTTCCACGCACCATAGATGGAATTAAAAACTGGAAGGTTGACCTGGTTACCAAAGTTCGTTTCCGGTTTAACGATATCTTTATCCGTAAACCGGATTTCATCAATCCCAATTAAAATTATGTATTCAAAGCATGAAGCTTCACAGGTAAGGCAAAGGTTCTGGACAGGCTTCGGGCAATACATGGCCCCGGTGCCGTCTGCAGAGGGAACGAGGATAAACTGGATCAATTATAAAACTGCAGTGAAAGGCATACGGATCAGGATGGATGTTGATAAAAAGACTGCCTATATTGGTATGGAGATATTCTCAAAGGACCCGGAATTGCGGCAAGCCTACTACAATAGCTTCCTTTCATTAAAGCCTGCATTTGAGCGTATTGCCGGTGATGATTGGATATGGGATGCAGCTTCCGTGATCCAGGAACAACCTGTCAGCAGAATTTTTATCCAGCTTGAAAATGTAAATATCTTTAATGAAACCACCTGGCCCGGCATCATTTCTTTTTTTAAATCCCGTTTGATTGCGTTGGATAATTTCTGGGTGGAAAACAAAGAAATTTTTGAAATGTATAGCTGAAAACAGCAGAACTTTGTAACTT
>JAFDXA010000332.1 GCA_018268185.1 Bacteroidota bacterium | reverse complement strand
TACCGGTCATCTTTATTTCGTGTACAAGATTCTGCACGCAATTAAGCTGGCTTCAGCATTGAAAAATCAATTCCCCGGGTACAATTTTGTTCCGGTTTATTATATGGGCAGTGAAGATGCAGACCTGGATGAACTCGGTGAGATTGTTATAGAAGAGAAAAAGTACACCTGGAATACCAAACAAACCGGCGCTGTAGGCCGCATGAAGATCGATAAACCTTTCCTGCAATTGATAGCAGAGCTGAATGGAAGGTTGCAGGTAGAGAACCATGGAAAAGAAATCATGTCGCTGGTGCAGGCTTGCTATACAGAAGGCAAAACCATCAGCCAGTCAACCTTTGAATTTGTTCATGCATTGTTCGGTGAATATGGTTTGCTTGTTTTGCAACCCGATAATGCAGCTTTGAAAAAAGTTTTCATCCCCATTGTAAAAAAAGAATTGGAAGAACAGTTCTCTTACAAAGCAGTTTCGCAAACATTGGAAGCTTTTCCTGCAGAATACAAAGTGCAGGTTGCCGGCAGGGAGATCAATCTTTTTTACCTCGAAGCAGATACCAGGGAACGGATAGAACTTACTGAAAGTGGTTATAAAGTTAACAATACAAAGAACTCATTTACCAGCCAGGAGTTGTTTGGTATTTTAGAGACTCACCCCGAGCGGTTCAGTGCAAACGTTATTCTTCGCCCCGTATTCCAGGAAATGATTTTACCCAATATTGCTTTTATCGGTGGTGGCGGCGAACTGGCCTATTGGCTTGAACTTAAACAGGTTTTTGATGCCGTAGCAGTTCCTTATCCTGTTTTGATACTGCGGAATTCATTCACTGTAGTGCGCAAACAGTATGCAGCGAAAATTAAATCACTTGCTATGGAACCGGTGAATTTCTTTGAGGCCGAAATGAAACTGGTTGAACAGCTCGTAAAAAGAGAATCTTCTTTGCAGCTCAATCTTGAGGCTGAAAAAAAATCTCTGGAAACTATTTATCAGCAGATGCGTTCGGCTGCTTCGGCCATTGATCCAACCCTGGGAAATCATACCGAGGCTTTGATGACAAAAGCACTGAAGCGTATTGAACAACTGGAGAAAAAAATGTTGCGGGCCGAAAAGAAAAAATTTGAAGCACAGCAAAGACAGTTACAAGCGATCAAAGCCTCTTTCTTCCCGTCAGGCACATTGCAGGAGCGTATTGATAATTTACTTCCATATTATGCAACCTGGGGCAGTAATTTTATTGAAACGATTTATGATGCTTCAACAGCAATGGAGCAGGAATTTTGTTTTGTGGAAGAAAGGTAGGGGAGTTTAAGGTTGAAGGTTAAATGTTTAGGGTTTAAGGTTGAGGGTTGAAAGTTTATGAAATACGGTTAAGTGAAAATTCATACCATTACTGCATTTACATATCTTCTAAATATCGAACAAGGAATGAGGAATGATAAATGTTGAATTATAAATGATGAATTAAAGCCAAAACAAAATTTTCAAATTCCCACATCTACACATTTCCATATTCTCACATTTTCACATTTTCACATCCCCTCACTCCTTCAACTTTGTAACCATATCAACAACCTGTTTCTCCAGTTCCTTTTTAAAGTCGGCCAGTCTTTGAGCTACTGTTGAATCAAAAGCGCCGATCATCTGCGCAGCAAGAATACCCGCATTTTTACCGCCATTCAATGCCACGGTTGCAACCGGAACACCGGCAGGCATTTGTAAAATAGAAAGTACAGAATCCCACCCGTCGATTGAATTGGAAGATTTTACCGGTACCCCGATCACGGGCAGTGTTGTATAGGCAGCAACCATACCCGGTAAGTGGGCAGCGCCACCGGCTCCAGCGATGATCACTTTGATACCCCGTGCTTTTGCACCGAGGGCATAAGTACGCATCCTGTCGGGAGTTCTGTGTGCAGATACAATGGTCATCTCATGCGATACATTCAGTTGTTTCAACATTTCAGATGCGCCCTTCATGATCTCGAGGTCGCTTTGGCTGCCCATGATAATGCCTACTTGCGGGTTCATTGTTCAGGTTTTTGGAAAATAACAGCTAAAATACTTTAAATAAATATATGTTTCCGGCATGCCTGTTTTAAAGTGGATTAACTTTGGCATTATCTTAGAATAATTACCCGGATTGTAACTAATCGGTTACCACCTTTATATATGTCTGAACCCTGTGTAGAGCAATAAACTAACTTTACTGATAAAACTTTTAAATCGTTCATGCGCAACGCAGCAAATTTTTTCACATATTGTTTCCTGCTGGCCTGTTCTGTGATGTTATTTTCCTGTTCAGGGAAATCGAAACAGGCTGATAAGCCTAAGGGAAAACAGGATCAGCCAACCATTGTGGATGTGATCATCGCAGAAAGGGAGCCTGTTTCCGATGTGGTAGAAGCAAATGGTACGGTGATCCCGACCGAATTTCTCGAAATACATCCTGAAGTGAGCGGTCGCCTCACTTACCTCAGCATCGCCGAAGGCCGCCCGGTAGCGCAGGGAACCGTGCTGGCACGCATCAACGATGCAGATCTTCGGGCACAGGTAGCCAAATCAAAAGTTCAGCTTGATCTCGCTGAAAAAACAGTTTCCCGTTACAAGATATTACTGGATGCCGGCGGATTGAACCAAAGCGATTACGACCTGGCGGTGAACCAGGTGAACGGGTACAGGGCAGATATTGCTTACACGCAGGCATTGATCGATAAAACCATAATAAGGGCTCCGTTCCCAGGCATCATCGGGTTGCGGCAGGTTAGCCCGGGAGCTTATGTTACTCCTGCAACGGTGCTGGCCACGCTTCAGCAGACAGCACAGGTTAAGATGGATTTTACATTACCCGATTTTTACAGTGAGCTGATAAAGATCGGCGACCTGGTTGATGTGGAACTGGGCACTGCCGGAACGAAAAGCCATGCACGCATCATTGCCGTTGAACCCGGCGCCAATACCGATACCAGGAATATTAAAGTACGCACCTTACTCAACGGGAATAACATCACGCCTGGTGGCTTTGTGAAAGTACTCGTTAATGCAGGAAAAGGCCGGTCATCTATACAGGTTCCTACCAATGCTGTGATTCCTGATGACAGGAACAACCAGGTGATCGTTGTTAAAGACGGCAAAGCCAATTTCGTGAATGTAAAAACCGGCATACGCCAGACCAATATGGTGGAAGTTACCGATGGGCTGGCAGTTGGAGATTCCATCGTAGTAACAGGCGTGCTCTTTGCAAGACCAAAGAGTAAACTGAAAGTGCGTTCTGTAAAAAAACTGCACGAGCTGGCGCCTGCTGCAGATTCAACTTCAAAACACTAACTATTCACAGGCTATAGAATTAATTAAAACAAAACCTGTTTAGCAGCAGATGAATATTTCCGAGTTATCATTGAAAAGGCCTGTGATGGCAACGGTGCTGAACCTGATGATCATCCTGTTTGGCGTTGTGGGGTACAGTTATCTTGCTGTAAGGGACTACCCGGCCATCGATCCTGCTGTGGTTTCTGTGAGTACTTCTTATACCGGCGCCAACCCTGATATCATCGAAAGCCAGATTACTGAACCGATCGAGAAACAGGTAAACGGTATACCCGGTATCAAAACCATTACTTCATCAAGCACATTGGGTAACAGCAATATCTCAATTGAATTTGAATTGGGAATTGACCTCGAAGCTGCGGCCAGTGATGTAAGAGATAAAGTGGGGCAGGCCGTGCGTTCACTGCCACAGGATATTGATGCCCCGCCCGTGGTTACCAAAGCTGATGCGAACAGCGATTTCATACTGATACTCGCCGTTCAGAGCCGTACCAAAGGTTTGCTTGAACTGAGTGATTATGCAGAGAATGTACTTCAGCAACAGTTTCAAACCATCAACCAGGTTAGCTCTGTAAATATATTCGGACAGAAACGTTACTCCATGCGTATCTGGCTCAACCCTGATAAGATGAATGGATTCGGAGTTTCTTTCTCGGATATCCGTACAGCGCTTAATACAGAAAATATAGATCTGCCCCCGGGAAAGATATATGGCAACAATACAGAGCTTACGATCAAAACACTGGGCAGGCTCACATCAGAAAAAGATTTCCGGGACCTTATCATCAGGGAAGACAGCGCCGGTATTGTAAGGCTTTCAGATATAGCCCGTGTTGAGATCGGCCCGGAAGTACTGGAACAGAGCTGGAAGTACAACGGTGTGAATGCAGTGGGTATAGTAATAATTCCACAACCTGGGGCAAATAATATACAGATCGCTGATGATTTTTATAAGAAGCTGGAAGAAATAAAAAAAGCCAACACATCGGATATTGAAATGAATGTGTTGCTTGACAATACCAGGATCATCCGCCAATCAATAAATGAGGTAGAAGAAACACTGGCCATTGCATTTGCATTTGTGATCCTGGTGATCTTCTTTTTCTTCCGCGACTGGCTGATTGCGATACGTCCGCTCATAGACATTCCCATTTCGCTGATCGCTACATTCTTCATCATGTATGTGGCGGGGTTCTCCATCAATATCCTTACGCTGCTGGGTATCGTGCTCGCCACAGGACTGGTGGTTGATGATGGTATCGTAGTAACAGAAAATATCTTCCGGAAAATGGAAGAAGGAATGCCGGTTCGTAAAGCTGCTGTTGAAGGAAGTAAGGAGATATTCTTTGCCGTAATATCAACTTCGATCACACTGGCCATCGTATTTCTTCCGGTGATATTCCTGCAGGGTTTTATAGGCAGGTTGTTTCGTGAATTCGGTGTAACACTAGCCGCAGCGGTTCTTATATCAGCTTTTGTTTCGCTTACCATAACACCGGTGCTCAATGTTGTGCTCAGCAGGAAGAATGGAGGGCATGGTAGATTTTACAGGATGACCGAGCCTTTCTTTGCAGGTATGGAAAGCGGCTACCGGAAACTGTTGGGAGGCTTCCTGAAAGTAAGGTGGTTTGCTTTTGTATTGATCATTGTTTGTGTGGGCATCATATTCTTCATATTCACATCGCTTAAGAGTGAGATAGCACCGATGGAAGACAGAAGCAGCGTTCGCTTTACGGTTACCGGTTCTGAAGGAACAAGTTTCAGCCGCATGGTTCGTATTTCTGATGACATTGCAAACTATTTGTACGACTCCATACCTGAAAGGGATTTTGTGTTTGCCCGTACTCCTGCCGGCGCCATCAATACATCACAACCGAGGTTGGCATTGGTACCGCCCAAAGAAAGGTCCCGTACGCAGGACCAGATCGCCAATGAACTGAACAGGAAATTATCAAAGTTCAATGATGCAAAGGTTTTTGCGATCCAGGAACAAACGATCTCTGTTGGACTGTCGGCAAGATCAAGCCTGCCGGTACAATTTGTATTGCAGAACCAGGATCTTGAAAAATTGAAAGAAGTGATACCGAAGTTCCTGGAAGAAGCAAAGAAAGACAAAACATTCTCCAACGTGGATGTTAACCTGAAATTCAATAAGCCGGAAGTTGACCTGGTGATCGACCGGATGAAGGTGAAAGATCTTGGGCTTTCCTCGCAGGATGTGGTTGCAGCTATACAGGCGGCGTTCAGTGGTGGAAGGCTTGCCTATTTCCTGAGTAACGGGCACCAGTATTCTGTGATCGCACAGGTAGAAAGAGATGACAGGAATAAGCCTGATGATATTTCCAGGTTATACGTTCGGAATAACAAAGGCCAGAACATTCCACTTAGTTCGGTTGTTCGGCTGGAAGAAAGCAGCAGTCCACCATCATTGTTCCACTTTAACCGTTATAAATCGGCCACTATTTCTGCTTCCCTGGCGGAGGGATATACAATTGGTGATGGCATCAAGGCTATGCAGGAGATCGCAAAAAAATTACTTGATGAAAGTTATCAGACAGCATTGAGCGGTTCTTCGAGAGATTATGCAGAAAGCTCTTCCAATATTGCTTTTGCATTCATGCTGGCGTTGGTGCTGATCTATCTCGTGCTTGCAGCCCAGTTCGAAAGTTTCATTGATCCACTCATTATCATGATCACGGTTCCGCTGGCACTGGCAGGTGCATTGCTGAGCTTGTGGCTTTTTGGTCAAACATTGAATATCTTTTCAGAGATCGGCATGATCATGCTGATAGGCCTTGTTACTAAGAACGGGATCCTGATCGTTGAGTTTGCAAACCAGAAAAGGCAACAGGGTATGAATAAATTTGATGCAGTGCTTGAAGCAGCAAGGCAGCGTTTGAGGCCAATCCTCATGACGAGTCTTGCAACCTCATTCGGGGCATTGCCGATCGCATTGAGCCTGGGAGCCGCGGCATCCAGCAGGGTACCATTGGGTATTGTAGTGGTAGGCGGAATTATCTTCTCCCTGCTGCTCACGCTTTTTGTGATTCCTGCCATGTACACGTTCATGTCGGGTAAACATGAAGCTCAAAAAGTAAACATATCAGAATAATAATAGAAACAGCTATTGATGAAGCGGATATTCTTTTTATGGATAACAGGATTGGCTCTTCAGCCTGGTGCAGCACAAAACCTGCAGTTGCAGGATGCTGTGAATATTGCCCTGAAGAATAGCCTTGAGATCGGTATTGCCAACAACCGGGTTGAGATCGCTTCCAACAACAATCATATTGGCGTAGCGGGAGGATTGCCTGTGGTAGCGGGAGCTTTGTCAGACAATGAACAGATCACCAGTATCAATCAAAAACTCAATACCGGTACATCCATATCCAGGAACAATGCCGCTGCCAATGCGCTCAATGCAAATATTTCCGGCAGCATCCTGTTGTACAATGGAGGAAGGGTAACAGCAACTAAAAAGCGCCTGGCCGAACTGCAGGCGCAGAGCAAAGAAGTGTTGAACGCCCAGGTTCAGAATGTCATAGCTGATGTGATGACGGCTTATTACGATGTTGTGCGGCAGCAGAATTACATTAAAACCATTGACCGATCCATTGAAGCTTCGTCAGACCAGTTAAGGCTTATTAAGATCAGGCAACTGGCGGGGCTTGCCAACAATGCAGATCTTTTCCAGGCACAGATCGATGTGAACAACCTGCAGCAATCGAAACTGGCGCAGGAGCTCATTGTTCAGCAATCAAAATCTGAATTGATGCGGCTGCTTAACCTGAAACCAGATTCAAATATTGTTATACAGGATACGATCATCATCGACAGGAAAATAGAATTACAAACGGTACTGGCCGGGCTGGAAAAAAATGCAGATGTGCAGGCCGCCAACCGGCAGATCAGTATCAATGAATTGGTTGTAAAAGAAACAGCGGCTCAACGTTACCCATCCGTTCGGGCGAATGCAGGATATACATTTACAAGAAACAAATCGGCGGCAGGTCAATTGCTCCTGAACCAGAGTTACGGGCCTTCGGTAGGTTTGTCGGTTGCAATTCCGATATACAATGGTTCTGTGTTCAGGCGGCAGCAAAAGAATGCAACTGTTGAAGTAAAGAATGCAAACCTGCAGAAAGAAATACTCATACGTGATTACACAGCGCAGGCTGTAAAACAATTCCAGGCGTATGTGAATACTGTGAGCCAACTTGATTCGGCCAGGGAAAATTATAAGCTGTCAGAAAAACTATTAAACCTCACCATGCTTCGTTTTGAATACAAACAGGCCACAACTCTTGAAGTAAAAAATGCACAGCAGAGTTTTGAAGCTTCCGGTTACCGGCTGGTTAATCTTACATACGCAGCCAAAGCATCTGAAATAGAATTAAAACGTCTTTCAAATACATTAACGCCTTAAGCTTCCCGGTTTAGTTCCATACAGCTACTACAAATTGCGTATTTGTATACAGGTACAGCGAAGGTAATTTTACCATGTAAAAAATTTTCCTGTATGAAAATGTATGTTATCACTTCCCGTTTTATAATTGCCTTTGCCTGCATCGCTTCTTTGTATTCCTGTAAGAAAAGCAGCGATACCCAACCAACCGGTGATAGTTTTCCGGCTCCTATCAGCAGCAATGTGTCGCAGAGTATGGTTGATTCTATAAGAAACCGGGGAGGCCTGGTATACAGTGGTACAACACCGCCCATTGTAAACGGCATTTACTTTATGTCGCCCGATAGCTGTATCTACGACAATTCACCCGGCAACTTTGCCGGAACTATTTTTTCTGATTACAAGTTCAGGTTCAGTGCACAGAATAATACGAGTTATGTGATTACTGTTGATCAGAAAGCTATTCCTGCCGGAACACTGAGCAGCACACCAGTTTCTTCT
>JAFDXA010000331.1 GCA_018268185.1 Bacteroidota bacterium | reverse complement strand
TTTGAGCAGGTAAATATTGCTGAGTGCAACACGTGAATGCATGATATCTCCAACCAGGACAATTTTTTTCCCTTCAAGCGAACCTGTTTTCTCTTTGATGGAAAATGCATCGAGCAATGCCTGTGTGGGATGTTCATTGATACCATCGCCTGCATTGATAATAGCTGTACCAGGGAGATGTTTTGCCAGGAAATGTGGCGCTCCGCTGGCACTGTGCCGCATCACAACCATATCAACTTTCATGCTCAGGATATTGTTTACTGTATCAAGCAGTGTTTCTCCCTTTGATACAGAAGAACCTGATGCTGAAAAATTAACTGTATCAGCACTCAGCCTTTTTTCTGCGAGTTCAAACGATATTCTTGTACGGGTTGAATTTTCGTAAAAAAGATTCACCACTGTTACGTCACGCAAAGAAGGCACTTTCTTGATCTGGCGCTGTAAAACTTCCTTGAACTGTGTTGCTGTTGATAAAATAAGAGATATATCTTCCGGAACAAGATCTTTAATGCCTAGTAGATGTCTGGTAGATAGTTGCATTAAGAAGCGAAGCTACATTAAAATTTATCAATTTGAAAATCAGGCTGGCCCCCAAAAGAAAACCCTGGAAGCCATTTTCTATCAGTATTCATACAGCACGTACCCCCAGGGTTCAATCTTCCACTCATTGTTGATGAGCTTTTCTTTTGTACCCATAAACACATTGTAAGGAGTTCCCCACAGTGATTTATCCTTAACCTTTATCTTTTGTTCGGTGGCCGAGAGGTTTAGTATTACGAGTACTTTTTTACCGGCCTTCTCCCTTACATAAGCATACACAGATTTTTCATCGCCCACTTTCAGTTTCCTGAAAGATGCATCAGCGGCAAGGGCGGGGTTTCGTTTCCGTAAAGCCAGCAGTGTTTTATAAAAAGCAGCTCTCTTGTAATCTTTAAAAACGATCGGGTCTTTTTCAAAGAATTCGAGGGCCCTTAAAACTGGCTCCTCCTGTCCGCTGTAAATGAGCGGAATGTTTTTGGGCATGGTTTGGGTGAAAACTGAAAAGGGTGCATGAACTGCGCCGGGGAAGCTTCCAAAATCAGCATGATTCCAGCTGTTCTCATCATGATTGCTGGTAAAATACATAACATAACCGTTCTTTGGATAAAGCGTATCAAATTTTTGAATGATACTATCGAGGCCAAATGCCGGTCGTTGACCAGCTGCTATTTTCTCCATCATGTGAAACATTTCCCATGGATACGTTACGTCGAAACCACTTCGGTGCAGGTAATCTTTATCTCCTTCAGCCAACATAAAAATTCCAGGCTTTATTTTTTTTAATTCGGCGATGCACCTGCTCCAGAATGATTCCGGTACATTCCAGGCCACATCACAACGAAAACCATCTATGCCGGTTTGCATGAGCCAGAATTTCATGGCATCGATCATACTGTCCTGCATCACTTTGTTGTTATAATCAAGTTGGCGGGTATCGGTCCAGTCGAATGGGATGGCAGGCTTTCCCACGCTGTCTTTCACAAAAAAATCCGGATGCTCCGTCAGCCACCTGTGATCTGCTCCGGCATGATTAGGCACCCAGTCGATGATCACTTTCATTCCCCTGGCATGAATAGCATTTACCAGTTTCTTCCAATCAGCCATGGTGCCAAATTCAGGATTGATAGCTGTATAATCAGCCACGGCATAATAACTGCCCATGGTTCCCTTGCGATCCACTTTGCTTATTGGATTTACCGGCATGAACCACAAGGTTTGAACGCCCATGTTCTTCAGCCTGTTGAGGTGCTTTGCAAACGCATTGAAAGTTCCTTCCGGTGTATACTGCCTCACATTCACTTCATAAATATTACCCTGGTTTACCCAGGCTGGATGACTGTAAGGACTCGCTTTTTTTACCTGCGCTGATACAGAAAAGAAAAACAGCAATGCTGCTGAAAGACTGAAGATTATTTTTTTCATACTTGAATTGATAGTAGTTGTTTGAATATAGGTAGTGGATTATCTGTATTGATGATGGATGTCGGATAGTTGATACTGGATACCAGAGCCAGATGCTGGATATTAGTTCAGCGCCTGCTATCAATACAGTACCACCTGTTGTTTATCCCACTCTACTTTTACTTTTTGAGAAACGAGCGTATCTATTGCCGTTCCATAGTAATCCGGCTGAATGGGAAGTTCCCTGTTGAAACGCCTGTTCACCAATACACAGAGTTCTACTTTTTGCGGCCTCCCGAAATCCTGCAAAGCATCCAGCGCAGCCCTCGTGGTACGGCCAGTGTAAAGAACATCATCGATCAAAATCACCCGTTTACCTTCAATTGAAAAAGGAATATGTGTGTTGTTGGCTACATGGAGTTCCTTGCGCACATCATCCCGGTAAAAAGTTATATCAAGCAATCCATACTGCACTTTTTCTCCCGGACATAAAAGCATTACCTGCTCTACAATTTTTTCACTCACTTTTATGCCCCTGGGTTGAATGCCGATAAAAACAACCTGGTTGAGGTTATGAAAATTTTCGATCAGCTGTTGCGATAGTCTTTTGATGGTAAAATCCAACTGTTGTGCCGAATATAAGATTTGCATGCTGTTGTATAAATTCCTGTTTCAAAACTATTAAAACTATACGGCTTACCAAGAGATTATTTTGCGCATAAAAAAGCCCCGGTTTCCCGGGGCCGTATTTTCAGATTGTAAGATTATTTTCCTGCATTGAGTTCTTTCTGCCATTTCTCCAGGGCATCCCATTCGCCGGATGCCGCTAATTTTGACTGTTTAGGCCATGTTGCCGGATCATGCACATTGAATTTACTTCCGGCTGCATCCAGGATCAGTTGTAATTTTTTTACCGATGTTTTGGCCAATTGTTTATAGCTGATGATATTTTCTTTTTCCAGCAATGCAGCGATCTTTTTCCCGATGCCTTCAATTTTCGTAAGATCATCTTTAACTACTACAGCTTTTTCTTTCTTTGCTGATTTTGGTTTGGCAGCTGATTTTTTTACAGGAGCCGGAACTGTAAGCACACAGTTTTCAACAACATTGCCGAATATCTCTGAAAAAGCTTTTTCGCTATTATCATTTACCCACCTGCCATCGCTCAAGAGGTAACGGTATTGATATGTTTGGCCTGCTACGAGCGCCAGTTCCGCCACCATGGATCCGTCACCTTTCTTTTCAAGGTGAATCCCTTCTTCTATATTCCAGTTATTAAATTCTCCGAGTAAGATTCCTTCTGCAGCGCCTGCCACTACTTCATTCGGCAGGGTAAATGTCACTTTCTTCTTTGTCATAGTTGCTTTAGTTTTCAAAAAATATAAATGTCATCCTTAATACCTGCAAATCTGAATAGTAACCCCTGCCTTATACACATAGTATTCACAGGAAAAACAAAAGCCCCGTAAAACAGGGCTTTTGCATAAAAAATAAATCTCAACTGCTATTTTTCACCCATAAAAGGATACCTGTAATCAACAGGCGAGTTGAATGTTTCTTTGATTGTACGGGCACTTAACCAGCGATACAGGTTCAATTGTGAACCGGCTTTATCATTGGTTCCGCTGGCACGGGCTCCGCCAAAAGGCTGCTGGCCAACAACTGCACCGGTAGGTTTGTCATTTATATAAAAGTTACCTGCACTGTTACGAAGTTTGTTGGTAGCAAGTTCAACTGCATACCTGTCGCGTGAGATCACAGCGCCTGTTAATGCATACGGCGAAGTGCTGTCTACAAGTTTCAGCGCATCGTCGAATTTATTTTCATCATAGATGTAAACAGTAAGTACCGGCCCGAACAACTCCTCACACATGGTTACATATTGAGGGTCGGTTGCTTCAATGATGGTTGGTTCAATGAAGAATCCTTCGGTCTTATCACATTTTCCGCCAACCCAGATCTTTGCACCACTATCACGTTTGCGGGCGCCCCTGATATAACTTTCCAGTTTATCAAAACTTTTTTCATCGATCACTGCATTCACAAAATTTGTAAAATCTTCCACCGTGCCCATCTTCATCGACTTAACCGCTTCAACCAGTTTTTTCTTTACTTCTGCGGCAAGATTGGAAGGGATGTATGCACGTGATGCTGCAGAACATTTCTGTCCCTGGTATTCAAATGCACCTCTGGCAAGTGCAGTAACAACTACATCCACATCTGCAGATTTATGTGCGATCACAAAATCCTTACCGCCTGTTTCTCCCACAAGCCTTGGATAAGTTTTGTAGATATTCATATTCTTCCCGATTGTTTCCCACATGCGGTTGAAAACGCCGGTACTACCGGTAAAGTGTATGCCGGCAAAATCTGGATGGTTGAAAACGACCTCACCGATGGTTGGCCCATCAACAAATACAAGATTGATAACGCCATCGGGCAGACCGGCTTCTTTCAATATCCTCATGAACATCTGTGCGCTGTAAACCTGGGTGTTGGCGCATTTCCAAACTACCACGTTTCCGCACATGGCAGCAGAGGTTGGAAGATTTCCACCGATGGCAGTAAAATTAAACGGTGTTAATGCAAATACGAAACCTTCCAGCGGACGATACTCTACCCTGTTCTTCATACCCGGACCGCTGATCGGTTGCTGGCGGTAAATTTCACTGAGATAATGAACATTGAAACGAAGAAAATCGATCAGCTCACATGCCGAATCGATCTCTGCCTGGTATGCATTTTTACTCTGGCCCAGCATCGTGGTGCCATTCATATATGGACGGTATTTTCCCGCGATCAGATCTGCAGCTTTGAGAAAAATATTAGCCCGGTTCTCCCAACTCATGGCAGCCCATTTATCTTTTGCTTTCAACGCGGCATTGATGGCTCTGGTAACGTGCTTGGCCTCTCCAACATGAAAATGCCCCAGCAGGTGTTTTCTTTCGTGCGGCGGACGAAGTTCCATGGTATTTCCGGTACGTACTTCTTCAGAACCGATATACATGGGCACATCGATCTTTACAGATTTAAGTTCTTTGAGAACAGCTTTGAGTGCTGTTTTTTCTGGACTTCCGGGAGCGTAATTCAAAACCGGCTCGTTGGAAGGGATCGGGTAATAAAAATCGCCGTATTGCATAAAATTGTTTTATAAATGTGAAGATGTGAAAATGTGCTGATGAAAAGGTATTAATGAAACTACTTCACAATTTCCAAATTCACACATTTTCAAATTATATAAATTAAGAGGTTAATCAGTTTCCTTCTCACTCATCAGGTACGCCTTGATGAACCCGTCGATCTCGCCATCCATTACGGGGCCCACATTACCAACTTCAAAGTCGGTTCTGTGATCTTTGATCATTTTATAAGGATGGAAAACATAAGAACGTATCTGGCTTCCCCATTCAATCTTTTTCTTTTTGCTGTTGTTGGCATCACGGAGTTCGTTACGTTTCTGGAGTTCGATCTCATACAGGCGGCTTTTCAGCATCTGCATGGCCAGTTCACGGTTACCGAGCTGGCTCCTGTCTTGCTGGCAAACCACCACGATGCCTGTAGGAATATGGGTGAGTTGAACCTTTGTTTCCACCTTGTTCACATTTTGCCCCCCTGCTCCACCGCTTCTTGAGGTCTCCATTTTTACATCGGCAGGATTGATCTCAATGTGAATGGTGTCATCAACGAGGGGGTACACGTTTACAGAAACAAAAGAAGTATGCCTGCGGGCATTGCTGTCGAACGGAGATATCCTGACAAGCCGATGAACCCCGGTTTCAGATTTCAGAAACCCATAGGCGAAATCGCCTTCAAATTCGTAAGTACATGTTTTGATACC
>JAFDXA010000330.1 GCA_018268185.1 Bacteroidota bacterium | reverse complement strand
CTGTTGGCACAAGTAGCACAATACAAGTCGGAAATTGCCGGGGTTAACATCTCCAGCAAAGAGGAACTCGAAGCTTTCAGGATAAAATACCTGGGTACCAAGGGGCTTGTAAAATCGATCATGGGTGAAATGAAAAACGTGGCTCCCGAAAACAAGAAAGAGGCAGGCCAGGTATTGAATGATTTCAAACTTTTCACAGAAGCTGCTTTTGACAAATTCCAGCAGCAGTTTGCCAATGGCGTAGCCGGTTCACAGGCTGCAGCCATAGATGTTTCCCTGCCCGGCTCCACCTTACCGTTAGGAAGCAGGCACCCTATCAGTATTGTTCAGAACAGGATCATTTCCATATTCCAGCGACTGGGATTTGCCGTTGCCGAAGGACCGGAGATCGAAGATGACTGGCATAATTTCTCTGCACTCAACCTCCCGGAAAACCACCCGGCCAGGGATATGCAGGATACCTTTTATATCAGCCAGAACCCCGACTGGCTGCTACGCACACACACCAGCAGTGTTCAGATCCGTGAAATGGAAAAAGGCGTGTTGCCCCTTCGCATCATCTGTCCCGGCCGTGTTTACAGGAACGAAACCATCAGTGCCCGTGCTCACTGCTTCTTTAACCAGGTAGAAGGATTATACATAGCAGAAAATGTTTCCTTCGCAGATCTCAAGCAAACCCTTTACTTCTTTGTACAGGAGATGTTTGGGGATACCGTGAAGATCAGGTTCAGACCTTCTTATTTCCCGTTCACAGAACCAAGTGCAGAAATGGACATCAGCTGCCTGATCTGCGGCGGAGAAGGATGCACTGTTTGTAAAAGAACAGGCTGGGTAGAGATACTTGGCTGCGGCATGGTACATCCGGATGTACTGGAGAACTGCGGTATCGACAGTAATAAATATACCGGCTTTGCTTTCGGCATGGGCATTGAACGCATAACCATGCTCAGTTACCAGGTGAAGGATCTCAGGCTCTTCAGCGAAAACGATGTACGTTTCCTGAAGCAATTCATCCCCGCCATTTAGCGGTTCTTACGCCGCTGATTGTTGAAATATTTCCCCAACCGGCGGCTTTGTTCAATTTAATATATGGTATTGTTTTGCCTTTGGCCCGCTTACCGGCAATGGCATTATAATTGGTTTTTCATAGCAGTAAAACAATTACTGTATGAAGAATACATTCCTGTCTGCCCTCTTTATTATCATCTCACTCGCCTCCTGCTCTGTTTCCAAAGAAGCCCGCTCCTACAAAAAAGCAATTGATGGCAACTGGCAATTGCAGACTGTTGTTACAGAAGGCATACAGGGTAAAGTGAGTATACAGCTCTTCAATGAAGAAGCATTCAATTGTTTTATAGGAAGTTCCTGGCATTTTAATAAAAACAACAGCCTGGGGTATTATAATATAACTGCAAACGGAAATGAATGCACTCCGGTAAAAAGAGATATCCGTTGGACGATTTATGAAGCAGATGGCGAACCCAAACTTTTACAGTTTAAAAGACTGGATCAAAAACTGAATTCTATGGACGATGGGAGTGGCTTCCGATTTACCATCGTGGAGATCAATGAGCAGAAAATGCAGCTCAGATCTTCTATCAGTTTTGAAAACAAACCTGCATACCTCGTTTACAATTTTGTAAGAAACTAAAAGATGAACTATGAAAAAACACTTAAATGTATTACTGCTGACTGGCTGCTGCATGGCTGTTTTCATCAGCAGCTGTGAAACAGTTAAGCGTACAAGCAACCGTGATAAAGGTGCAGTGATAGGAGCTGCTGGCGGAGCCGTTATCGGCGGCGTAATTGGAAACAATGTTGGCAACAAAAAGAATACAGCACTGGGTGCCATATTGGGAGCCGCTATTGGCGGTGTAGCTGGTGGTATCATTGGTAATAAAATGGACAGGCAGGCTGAAAAGATAAAAACAGAGATCCCCGGCGCCAAAGTGGAACGTATCGGCGAAGGCATTGAAGTAACTTTCGACGAGAACAATCCAGATGGTTCCAAAGCCGGCGTTTATTTTGAAACCAATAAATATAATATCAGCGCCAATTCAAAACTGGCTCTTGGTAAACTGCAGAAAATATTTGAAGAATATCCTGATACCGATATCCTGGTAGAGGGCCATACTGATGATGTTGGAACTGAAGACTACAACATGGGTTTATCTGAGAAGAGAGCCCGTGCCGTGGGTGATTATCTCAGGAAGGAAGGTATCCCATCCTCCCGACTGCTCATAAAATGGTATGGAGAAACACAACCAAAAGTTCCTAACGACAGTGATATCGATCGGGCGCTCAACCGCCGCGTTCAGTTCGTGATCACAGCCAATGAAAAGATGAAAACAGAAGCAAAGGAACAAGCAGCAAAAAACTAAGTTTTGTTCATATACATGGTGCCCTTAACAATATGCTCCGGCTTTCGGGCCGGAGTCATATTTTTGCAGCATGATCAATAAAATTTGCGTTGCAGGCGCCGGCACCATGGGCAGTGGTATTGCATTGGCTGCCGCACAAAGCAGTTATGAGGTTGTGTTGTTCGACAGCAATGAAGCTGTTCTGGAAAAAGCAAAAGCATCGGTTTTAAAAAACCTGTCTTTTTTAGTCGATAAACAGAAAATAAGCGCAGCAGAAAAAGAACAGGTATTTTCAAAGATCCTGTTTACAGGAAATATTGCCGACTGCACCGCTGACCTCGTTATCGAAGCCATTGTGGAGATCATGGATGCAAAAGTGAACCTCTTCAAACAACTGGCAGCCCTGAACAACAGCAATACTATTTTCGCCAGCAATACATCTTCGCTTTCCATAAACACATTACAGCAACAGCTCCCACATTCTTCAAGGGTTGCCGGCATGCACTTTTTCAATCCGGCTAATGTTATGAAACTGGTAGAAGTTGTAAAAGCTGAACAAACAGATCCTGCGGTTACGGAGGCTCTCATGGAAGTATGCAGAAAAATGAACAAAGTGCCGGTATTGTGTAAAGATGCTCCGGGCTTTATTGTTAACCGGGTAGCCAGGCATTATTATCTTGAATCCATGAGATCAGTAGAAAATGACCTCGCCGGTTTTGAAACTGTTGATGCCATCATGGAAGCTTCCGGTTTTAAAATGGGCCCCTTCAGGCTGATGGATATGATCGGCATGGATATCAACCTGGCAGTTTCCCGATCATTATATGAAGCATTTGATCATGAGCCAAGATTTGAACCTTCTCCGCTTCAGATAGAAAAAGTTGCCAACGGCGACCTCGGAAAAAAAACCGGCAAAGGTTTTTATAATTATACAAACGAAAACAAACAGCCATAATAAAAAGCATCGATCAGCTTCCCGAACCAATATACAATTACTATGAACAATGAATCAAGGGAAAAAGTGTTGGTTACCGGCGGTGCCGGTTTGTTGGGACGTGAACTGATCAGCCAGTTGTTGCAGCAAGGCAAACAGGTTACTGCCATTTACAACCACACTCCCATAACCGGGTTCAATGAAAAAAGTATCAGGCTTGTTCAATGCAATATACTGGATGTAATCGGGCTCGAAGAAGTGATGCAGGGTATTGATGAACTTTATCATTGTGCCGGAAAGGTTTCCTTTGCTCCCAAAGAAACAGCTGAACTTTTTAAAGTGAACGTAGAAGGAACCGCCAACGTGGTAAATGCAGCCTTGAATGCCGGCGTAAAAAAAATGGTTCATGTGAGTTCGGTGGCAGCGCTCGGAAGAATAAGGGAAGATGAACCCATAACTGAAGTGATGCAGTGGACGGAAGAAACCAGCAACAGCAGGTATGGCCAGAGCAAATACCTGGGAGAACTGGAAGTGTGGCGTGGCATAGCCGAAGGATTGGATGCCGTTATTGTAAACCCCGCATTGGTGATGGGCCCCGGCAACTGGGATGAAAGTTCTACAGAGATATTTAAGAATATTTACAAAGAATCACCCTGGTTTACCGATGGCAGTACCGGGTTTGTTGACGTAAGAGATGTAGCAACTGCCATGATCGCATTGATGGAATCAGGTATCAGTGCAGAGCGTTTTATACTGAGTGCAGAGAACAGGTCTTTCAGGGAAGTGTTTCATAAGATCGCAGACAATTTCAAAAAGAAAAGGCCTTCAAAAAAAGTAACGCCGCTCCTTGCCGCCATTGTATGGAGATGGGAAGCCATCAAAAGCAAACTCACGGGCATCAGGCCATTGATCACCAAAGAAACAGCTGCAACTGCATTGGCCAAAGTGCGTTTCGACAACAGCAAGCTGCTGCAGTTCTTACCCTCTTTTAAATACCGCAACCTTGAAGATACGATCAGCTACACCTGCATGGTATTGCAACAAAAACTTAACAATCGGTAATGTATTTTCGTTTCCGTTAATCAGTCAATAAACTATGAAGAATTTCATACTGGCATTCCTGTTTGTTACCTGCACTCTGGCAGTTTATTCACAAACCGAATCATATTACATCAGCGGAACCGTTATCAATAAAGAAACCAACCAGCCCATGGTGGGGGCTTCTGTATTCGCTCAGAATACAACCATCGGAACAGCAACCAATGCCGAAGGAAAATTCAGCCTCCAGTTACCTGCCGGTGGTTATGATATCATTGTAACCTTTACAGGATTCAATGCTGAATCAAAAAGGGTGACTGCTTCTGACCCCGACAACCGTAATCTTTCTTTTGAACTAAAACTCAAAGAAAAAGAAATGGAAGCCGTTGCCGTAGTTGCCACTACCGAAGTGAAAGATGGTTTCAAAAAGTATGGCAATTTTTTCATTGAACATTTTATCGGCAAAACTGAAAACAGTGCAAACTGTACCATCAAAAACCCGGAAGTACTCAGGTTTTTCTATTCCAAAAAAAAGAACAGGCTGAAAGTGCTTGCCAATGATCCGATACTGATAGAAAATAAAGCTCTTGGCTACAACATCAAATACACGCTTGATTCATTTGCCTATACTTATGAAACACAGGTTGCTGTTTATACAGGCTATCCCCTGTTTGAAGAAATGACCCCTACCAACAGCGGGCAGTTGAATGGCTGGATAACTGAAAGGCAAAAAGCTTATAAAGGATCTATCCTTCATTTCATGAGAAGTATTTACAACCAGCGGGTAAGAGAAGAAGGTTTCGAGATACGCTTTCTTGTTTCTTACGGAAACAATGATACTGCCTTCACGCCAAAGAACATTTATGCTGCTATCAATTACCGGAAAGATGACAGCACCCAGGTGGTATCATTCAAACCCAACCAGAACCTGGTGGGTGTTTTGTATACAAAGGAGAAGCCAGCAGCCGGGTACCTGCAGGATAATAAAGATGAATCAAAGGAATTCCAGTTCTCCATTCTCAATTTCCTGCCGGGTGAATACATACACATTGAGCAGAATGGTTATCATTACGAGCAGAACGATATCAGCATCAGCGAATACTGGACATGGGATAAAGTGGCCGATCAATTGCCATACGATTATATTCCAACCGAATAGAAAGGTAAACTGACTAATAAAAGAAGGATGAATGATAAAGCAGAGAATACCACTTTATCATTCATCCTTTTTCATTTTACATTTATTATTTTCCCGCCTCACCCATTACTTTCTCCCATAATTCCGGGATCCGTTTTACCCAAACAAGTTCCTTCATCTTATCTCTTGCATCTTCTATCGGGCTGCCGAAATAGGCTTTGTTTCCCGGCGTATCTTTTCCAACACCACTTTGGGCCAGTATCACTGCATTGCTGCCGATGGTAAGTGTTTTGCTTACGCCTACCTGTCCCCAGAGTGTAACGCCGTCTTCCAGTGTAACAACGCCTGCGATGCCAACCTGGGCTGCGATAAGGCAGTTTTTTCCAACCACGGTATCATGGCCGATATGAATCATGTTATCCATTTTGGTTCCGCGGCCAATAATGGTATCGTGGCTAACGCCCCTGTCGATGGTACAACCGGCGCCTATCTCCACATCGTCTTCGACGATCACCCGTCCGCAGCTTGGCATTCTCTTATACCATACATCCCGGTTCTTTTTGGTATTGTAATAAAAGGCATCGCTGCCAATCACAGTGCCGGCCTGTATTACCACATTGTCGCCGACGATGCAGTGATCCAGTATTGTTACCTGCGGATGAATGATCGTATTCCTTCCGATCTTCACATGATTGCCAACAAAAGCTGTTGGATAAATATAAGTGCCCTCCCCGATCTCTGCTGTATCACTTATTGCTTTGGTTGCAGGTGTGAATGGCCTGAAATGATTTACAATTTTACAATAAGCTTCAAAAGGATTTTCTACCACAAGCAACGCTTTTCCTTCAGGAACATCAGTTTCTTTATTGATGATGATGAATGTTGCGGCGCTGTTGATGCATTTATCGTAGTACTTGGGATGATCAACAAATACAAGGTCGCCGGGTTCTACTTTATGTATCTCGTTAATACCTGTAGCATTGGCTTCTTTGTTGCCGATAAGTTTTGCGTTGATAAGTTCGGTGATCCATTGCACAGGAACTGGTGAAGGAAACTGCATACGTATGAATTTGCGCAAAGGTACTATCCTTTACATTCAATTTACGCCGCTGAATTACCGTCAACAGAATTTGCGGATGCCGGCATTTGTTTGAAATAAGGCCGGATTGCAGAAAATAAAGCCACCGGATACCAGGATTCTGAAAATTTTTTTTCACTGTTTTAAAGCCATGTTTGCCGTGAATGAAGGCAATATAAAGCCGGGGTGAATAAAATTTTTCTGGCAACAATAAGTAAGATAAAAAAAATGATTCTTCCGAAATGCCTGTAAAATCAATCGTTTCAGAAGATTCATTTTTTCTCACCAGGTAAATCTGCAGTGAACGATCGTTCGAAGAACAAAGAACATCATCATAAAACTGTTTCTATTTTCCACAAGCCAAATGAAAATGTTAATAAAATATCTGAAAAAAATTTTCCTGTTAGGAAAAATTATTTTTAATATTGTGTAAGGGATTTGTGTCCCTGTACTTACTAACCCATCCATATAATAAAAGCCCGACACACCACGTCGGGTTTTTTATTTCCGATCAAAGATCATTTCAGAAAAAAACATCCCCGTAGTTACTGATCTTAAAAATTGAGATGAACGTACATACTTACTTTCCGGTGCAATACAATAAACAACTATCTTGCGTGAAATAAAAACATCCGTATGTTAAGATCAATGACAGGTTTTGGAAGAGCGGAACAAACTGTTGGTGACAAAACCTTTTTGGTAGAAGTAAAAGCACTCAACGGAAAACAATTCGAACTCCAGTTAAAACTTCCGGCTTTATTAAAACCATTTGAGTTCGATATACGCAACATTCTGCAGGAAAACCTGATCAGGGGTACGGTGGATTGTTATATAAGCATCAAACAGAACGGAACAGCCAAACCTGTTATCATCAATACCGATCTTATCAAAGCTTATTATCACCAGATAGAAACGCTTGCTGCAGATCTCAAGATCGATACCAATTCCGTATTGAGCGCTTTGCTCCGGTTGCCCGAAGTGGTAACCCCCAGCAACGAGGTTCTGGCCGATAATGATTTCAAAGAATTCAGCGCTGTGCTCGGATCTGCTTTAAAAGACCTGAACGACCACCGTATAGAAGAAGGCAGCTCCCTCGAAAAAGACCTGCTCAAACGTATCGAGCTGATCAAAGAACAGGAAGAGCATATCCTGGCACTTGAACCCAACCGTAAAAAAAGGATCAAAGACGAAATAGAAAAACTGCTCACAGAACATGTAGGCAAAGAGAACATTGATAACAACCGCATGGAACAGGAACTGATCTATTACATGGAGAAGATCGATATCCATGAGGAGCAGATCCGCCTTCGCCAGCATTGCGAGTATTTTAAAACCATACTCAACAACACTGAAAGCGGTAAAGGCAAAAAATTATCTTTTGTATTACAGGAAATGGGTCGGGAGATCAACACAACCGGCAGCAAAGCTTACGACGCCGGCATACAGCAATGTGTGGTAAAAATGAAAGATGAACTTGAAAAAGCAAAAGAGCAGGTACTGAACGTATTGTAACAAAAGTTATTTTTGGCCATGATTTTCCAGCTACGAAAAATCCATTTTGCACTCCTGCTGCTTTCCGGCGCCGCCTTTTTTTTCAGCGCCTGCGGAAGGATCAATGTTTACGAAGAGAATACTCCCATCCCCGGATATAAATGGCAACAGAATTTTGCCGCCAAAGGTTCCTTCAAAATTGAGGATACCACTTCCGCTTACAGCATATATATAGTGTTGCGCCACACGGATGCATACAAATACAATAATATATGGCTGAATGTAGGTATGCAGCCCCCGGGAGATACCATGTTCTTTCAGAACGTGAACCTTACACTGGCCAACGATGCCAACGGCTGGGAAGGTTCGGGTATGAATGATATCTGGGAGGTAAGGAAAATCGTGAATGGGCAACCCCGGCGTTTTATCAAAGCAGGCGAATATAAATTCAGTATAACGCAGATCATGCGTGATAACCCTCTGCCCGGTATCATGAGCGCCGGACTAAGGGTACAACGTGCCGAATAAATTCTTTTAAAAAAATTAACTGCCTCCACACGCTAACAGGCAAATGGAAGCGTTTAACAAAACAATTGCTTATTTTGCAGTTTGCTGTACAACTACTATATCAGTCTATAACCTGAATAACTTAAACAATACTCGATCGTGATTCGTAAAATCCTTGCTGTAACCCTGGCCATTTTCACAGTAGCTACTGTAAAAGCGCAATATGAAGGAGAATATGTTCAAAAAGGAGAAGTTGGTATTTCTTTCGGCGCTGCCCATTATTTCGGCGACCTCAATACCAGGGCTGCACTCAACCGTGCCAAACCCGCAATAGGTATCTTCTTCCGCAAACAATTCGGTAATTATGTAGGGCTGAGGGTTTCTGCCCACTATGCCCAGTTGGGATACAGCGATACTTATAGTAAAAATGAGTACCAGAAAACAAGAAACCTGAGTTTCAACAGTAATATATGGGAACTTGCCCTGCAGGGTGATTTCAATTTCTTCAAATTTCTGCCCAATAACCCCGATTATAATTATACACCTTACATCACTTTGGGTGTAGGCGTTTTCAGTTATGATCCTTATACTTTTCTCAACGGCAAAAAACAATTCCTCAGGCCATTGGGAACAGAAGGACAGAATGTTGGCTATAAAGGTAGAAAGCAATACAGCACCATGGCCATGTGCATTCCTTTTGGAGCAGGCCTGAAATACAACCTCACGCCGAAAATAAACATGTCGGTAGAAGCTGTGTACCGCTTTACCACCACCGATTACCTGGATGATGTGAGTACTACGTATGCAGGAACTGGTATCAACGGCGATTACAATGCATTCCCCGATGGCCCCGGTGGCATACCCACTACCGCCAAACTGTTGCAAGACCGCTCTTATGAGCTCGACCCCAGTTTTGTACTGGGCCGTGAAGGCCGCCAGCGTGGTTGGAGCAAGCAAAAAGACCAGTATGTAATGCTGGAAGTCGGGTTTTCATTCAATATCAGTACATACAGGTGCCCAAGCTCTAATTGATCGTATATAATCATATAAGATAACAGCAAGCTCCTTCGGGGGCTTTTTTATTTGCCGGGTCCCGGGTTTGGGCTGATCCCGGCCTGTATTAAATATAAAACCGCCGAAACGGTATTCTGTTAAAATTTGTTAGCTTTGCTGCCCGAATTCAGGACCTTCAAAGGCATTGCCTGCACACAAATGAGTTTAAGAGAAAAAATAAATCTTAATAACCTGCCAAGCCATATCGCTATCATCATGGATGGCAATGGCCGCTGGGCCCAGGAAAAAGGTGAAGACCGTCTTTACGGGCATTTGCATGGCGTTGAAAGTGTGCGCAATATCGTAGAAGGCGCTGCAGAGCTGGGTGTAAAATACCTTACCCTCTATGCTTTCAGTACAGAGAACTGGGACAGGCCTGAGTACGAAGTGACCGGGTTGATGGAACTGCTGGTTGATACCATCAAAAAAGAAGTTCCAACCCTTAATAAGAACAACATCAAGCTTCATGTGATCGGCGATATTGAGATGCTGCCGGAAAATGCCCGTCATGAACTGGCCGAAGCGCTTGCCGAAACATCAACCAATACCGGACTTAACCTGATCATGGCACTCAGTTACAGCAGCCGCTGGGAACTGGTGAATGCTGTTAAGAATATAGCAGCGGAAGTACAGCAGGGCAGCATTGCTCCTGAAGATATTACCCAGCAAACTTTACAACAACACCTGAGCACAAGCCAGTTCCCTGACCCGGAATTGATGATACGCACCAGTGGTGAATACAGGATCAGCAATTTCTTATTATACCAACTGGCTTATGCCGAACTATATTTTACCAACACACGCTGGCCCGATTTCAGGAAAGAAAATTTATACGAAGCCATACTCGATTTTCAACACAGGGAAAGGAGATTTGGTAAAACAGGTGAGCAGGTAAAAGCATAGAATTTTAACAGTTGTAAAAGCATGGCTGTTTTGCAAAAAATCAGGCGGCACAAGGCTTTCATTTAACAAATAGTTTTCATTAATGGGCTTAATTTGCCGATCGTAAAAAACCAATTGATGCGCAGGATTTACCAGAACATTTCCCTTGTTACCATATTATTTCTCTCTGTAACAGCACTCAAAGCACAAGACAGCACGAACGTATCAATTGACCCGGTTTTACAGTCAATTTTCAACTCACGCTCCGTAAAGGAATATACCATCGCCGGCATTACGGTAACCGGTTCCAAATCTTTCGATCAGAATCTTATCATTTCTATTTCCGGGCTGGCCGTTGGCGACAAAGTACAGATCCCCGGAACAGATCTATTCAGCAAGGCTATCATGAAACTCTGGAAGCAAAGCCTTGTTGCTGATATACAGATATACCTCACAAAACTCGAAGGCTCCGACCTTTATCTCGAGCTTGCCATCAAAGAAAGACCAAGACTTATAGATTTTAAATTCCAGGGAGTTAAAAAAGGAGATCGTGACGACCTGGAAGGAAAAGTTGGCCTTTCAAAAGACAGGGTGCTTACAGAAAATATGAGGTTGAGCGCTGTAGAAGCCATCAAAAAATTCTACAACGACAAAGGCTACCGGAATGTAGTGGTGGATGTGGATGAACAAACAGCGCCTGAATCAAACAACGGCATCCTGCTTACCTTCAATATTAAAAAGGGAACTAAGGTCAGGATCAATTCCATCAATTTTACGGGTAACGAGATCGTGTCTGACCTGAAGCTGAAAAAGCAGATGAAGAACACGAAAGAGATGAACCGCATGACGCTGTTCCCGGAAAAGATAGAAAGCCCTTATGGTGATTCCAGCAAAGGCTATACACTGAAACAGTATTTCAAAGACTACGGATACCTCTCGCTCACAAAAACACGTGATTATTTTGATCCGTATGTAAGAATCAAAGGATTCAGTGGTTCCAAATTCAATGATAAAAAATACCAGGAAGACAAGGTAAACGTATTGAACTATTACAATGCACAGGGTTTCAGGGATGCCCAGTTACTCGCAGATACTACGTTCTACGATCACAAAGGCAACCTGAATGTTGATATCAAATTATCAGAAGGAAGGAAATATTATTTCGGTAATATGGTATGGACAGGCAATACCAAATACGCTGATTCTGTACTTAATCTTTTCCTTGGCATCAATAAAGGAGATGTTTACAACCTGGAACTCCTCAATAAAAGGCTGGGCAAACAACTTACGGCAGAAGGCGGGGATATCGGAAGCTTATACCAGGACGATGGTTATCTCTTCTTCCGTGTAGAACCCATCGAAACTGCGGTGTACAATGATACCATCGATTTCGAACTACGCATGTCTGAAGGCCCTCAGGCTACTTATGGAAAGATCTCTGTTTCCGGGAACGATAAAACAAAAGACTACGTTGTACTGCGTGAATTAAGAACGATTCCGGGAGAAAAATTCAGTCGTTCAGATATCATTCGTACGCAAAGGGAACTGGCACAGCTTGGTTTCTTCAATGCTGAAACCATCAATCCGCAGATCACACCAAATGCCGATAACGGAACCGTTGACATCAACTGGCAGGTAGAAGAAAAATCTGCCGACCAACTCGAACTTTCTGCCGGCTTTGGCGGCGGTATCGGCTTAACAGGAACACTGGGTGTTTCCTTCAACAACTTCTCTCTTAAAAACATTACCAAAAGATCAACCTGGGATCCATTGCCATCTGGCGACGGGCAAAAACTTTCTGCCAGGATACAATCAAACGGTAAAGCATATCGCTCTTACAGTTTCTCTTTTACCGAACCATGGCTTGGTGGTAGAAAAAGAAATTCTTTCTCTATAAGTTATTTCAACACCAAGTATGCAAACCCATACGACTCATTTGGAAATTACTGTAAGTCATGCGCTAAAAATTCTTACGTAAAAACAGTTGGTTTCGGCGTATCACTCGGTAAGCAATTGAAAAAACCGGATGACTTTTTTAACCTGATCTACTCGCTCAATTTTCAGCAATACAAACTGAAGAATTACCTCGTGAGTGGTTTCGGTGGATTGAAAGACGGTACATCTACCAATATCAGTCTGAAAATTACTTTGCTTCGTAATTCAGCCGGTCCGAACCCGATATTCCCTACCAGCGGATCCAACTTCATGTTGAGCGGACAGTTTACCTTGCCGTATTCTCTCATGAATATAAAAGCCGGGGATGCAAACCAATATAAGTTGCCTGAATTTCATAAGTGGCGGCTCAATGCAGAATGGTATGTGCCGATCGGAAGGGCAAGAGGCCCTGAAAAAAACAGGCAGTTCATCCTCAAAACGGCAGCCAAGTATGGTTTCATCGGCAAATACAACAGGAACCTCGATGTATCTCCTTTCGAACGCTTCCAGTTGGGTGATGCCGGTTTGAGTAACACACAGGCATTGCTCGGTTATGATATCATAGCACACAGGGGTTATCCTATTTATGGAAGCTCGGATCCAAAGATCAATCCTGATGGAATCACTCCTACCGATTACTTTACCATTTTCAATAAGTATACTGTAGAATTGCGTTATCCTTTCAGTACCAGTGCAAGCAGTACGATATACGGACTTGCATTTTTTGAAGCCGCCAATGGCTGGTATAGTTTCAGGGATTACAATCCTTTCAAGCTGAGACGTTCTGCAGGTATCGGTGCCAGGTTCTTCCTGCCGATGTTCGGACTGCTCGGGTTTGATTATGGTATTGGCTTCGACAGGTACAACCAAACAAGCGGGTTGAAAGGCGCTGCCAAATTCACCTTTATGCTTGGCCAGGAGCCTGAATAATTGTTTTTTCATTAACCATATTAATGTTTTATTTGTACCTGTTACCAGCATGAACAACAGGTACCGCTGGTTCATATAACTTTACAAGAATTAAAAACATGAACATGAAAAAATTTTTCCTGGTTGCTTTCAGCATCGTGATGATAAGCCTGGGTGCAGAAGCCCAGCGTTATGCTGTTATCGATTCAAAATTCATTCTTGAAAAAATGCCTGAGTACAAGGATGCGCAGACCAAACTTGACCAATACAGCCAGTTGTGGCAGCAGGAAATAGACCAGAGACAGGCTGCTCTTGATAAAATGTATAAAGACTTTGATGCAGAACAGGTTATGTTGCCCGATGCCCTGAAAAAAAAGCGTGAAGACGAACTGTATAATAAAGAAAAGGAATTACGCGACCTTCAGCGGAAGCGCTTTGGTTTTGAAGGAGACCTTTTCAAAAAAAGGCAGGAACTCATCAAACCTATACAGGATAAGGTTTACAATGCCGTTCAAAAACTGGCGGTGGAAAAACAATATGATTTTATCCTTGATAAAAGTGAAGGAATTACCGTTATCTTTGCCGACCCAAAACTGGATAAGAGTGAAGAGGTGTTGAGAAACATGGGTATCAAGTAAGCCTGTTAAATAAATCACAACTGTTAATTGTGGTGCAGCCAATTAACCCGGTTAAACCACTATAACAACATAAAATCTAAATAATAAACAGAAACAAAGCAATGAAAAAATTAATCGTAGCAGGTGTAATGGCCTTAGGAGTATTTAGCGCATCTGCACAAAACAAGATCGGTTATATCAGCCTTGATGAACTCATCGGCGTTATGCCGGAAGCTGAAAAAGCCGATACAGAACTGAAAGAATACCAGGTTTCTCTGCAACAGCAAGGACAGGATATGATGAAAGAACTGGGCGACAAAGACAGCATCTTCGTAAGAGATTCTGCAAAACTTTCTCCCAGCATGAGAGAGATCAAAAGAAATGAACTGATCGCTTTATACCAGAAAGTACAAGGCTGGAACCAACAGGCACAGGATATGTACCAGCAGAAATTACAGGAGAAACTGGCCCCGATCAGGGATAAAGCCATGCAGACTGTAAAAACAGTAGCCAAAGAAAACGGTTATTCTTATGTACTGGATGCCAATTCAATCATGGTTGGCCCTCCGGGAGATGACCTGATCGACCTCGTAAAAAAGAAACTGGGTATCAAAGATGCAGCTCCGGCGCCAGCTCAAAAAACGCCTGCTGCTGCTCCCAAAAAACCATAATACAAGGCTCATAAACTTTTTAAAGCCACCTGTAAAACCGGGTGGCTTTCTTATTTTTGAAATATGATAGACCGGCAGTTACCAATAGGTGTTTTCGACAGTGGTTATGGAGGGCTGAGCATACTCAAAGAAATGGTAGCTGCACTTCCTCAATACGATTATATCTATTTAGGCGATAATGCCCGGGCTCCTTACGGCACCCGTGATTTTGAAACCGTTTATGAATACACCCTGCAATGTGTGAAATGGTTTTTTGCCCAGGGTTGCCCCCTGGTGATCCTTGCCTGCAACACTGCTTCTGCAAAAGCACTGCGTACCATACAGCAGCATGACCTCCCCTTGATCGATCCGTTGAAACGTGTGCTGGGAGTGATCAGGCCCACATCTGAGATAATCGGAAATTACAGCAAAGCCGGCCATGTGGGGGTGATGGGTACTCCCGGAACGGTTCAATCCGGCTCTTACCTCATCGAGATCGAAAAATTTTTTCCCGGCATCCGTGTTACCCAGGAGGCATGCCCCATGTGGGTTTCCCTGGTTGAAAACAACGAAAACCATTCCCCCGGCGCTGATTATTTTGTTAAGCAGCATATCGATCACCTGCTCGGGGCCGACCCGGCCATAGACAGCATCCTGCTTGCCTGCACCCACTATCCCCTGCTCATGGACAAGATCAGTAAGTTCGTTCCGGCCGGTGTTTCCGTTATTGCACAAGGTCCTATTATTGCCGCCAGCCTGCAGGATTACCTGCTCCGCCACCCGGAAATAGATGAAAAGTGCAGTAAAAAATGCCTCAGTAAATTCTATACCACCG
>JAFDXA010000032.1 GCA_018268185.1 Bacteroidota bacterium | reverse complement strand
GCAAGCTGTTTATATTTTGGATTTTTCTGTATTGAATTCATGGCTGTGACGACCTTATCAACGCTAATACCTTCCGGTCGAAGCATGATACCTAATCCGTTTTTTTCAACTATCGCCATATTCAAGAACTGATCTAGATTTGATGGAATACCAACAACCGGCTTCCCACACACCATCGCCAACTGAGTCATTGGACTGCCTCCGTTACAAACAATCACGCTTGATCTTTTTGCCGTTTCCAATCCAGGCCAAAACTCAGCAACAATTATATTGGATTCTTTATTGAACTTTTGAGGTAACGGTCTACCCGCTGTCGCCAAAAAAATACGACAATCACATTGCAACAACCCTAAAACAACGGGCTCAAGCACATTCAATTGCCCTGAACTTCCTAAACTTACAAATACTTCTGTTGTATTTACACATTTTTCTGCCGCCTCCACCGTTTTCGCAACAGGCGGGTTCCATACACACGGTCCAATAAATTGATATTTATGAGATTCAGAAACACACGGATAACACCTTGGCAAATCAACCAGCGCAGTCACATCTCCCTCCAGATAAATTCCTCCCAGATCGTTTGAAACGGAACTCACTCCAAATCTTTTGCACACAGAATTAAAAACATTCGCGTGCGAGCGCATAACCCTAGGTGCAATTCTATCGAAAACCCATTGACTTATCCGCATCCCACACAAATGGGTCAAAAGCATTTCTGGAACAGGAATCAAATCCAATTGCTGTGGAAGCCAATAGGCATTTCCTAATGTGATATATGGGACACCTGACAGTCTACTGCTGATAGACAACGACAGCCTGAAATCCCCAATCACAACATCCGGGCAGATTTCATTTATTAGCCTGAGATCCTCCTCAACACTCATGCAAAGCCCTTTCGTATCGAATACGCTTTTTCCCCATTTCAATCTACTCATAAACTCTTTCTGCGAGAGACTGGTAACCTTTAAGGGCTGCCACTGCTCTCTTTGAATCAAATGATGCACCGATGGATCTGCAGCTATACTTACATCGTACGTGTATCGCAATTCATTGGCCAAGACCAACGGTCTGGCGACATGCGCCAAGGTTACAGCTTCACATATAAACAATACACGCTTGCGCATAAATGATCACCCTACAGCCAAAATCCAATATTATATCTTGCTTTTTAATTCAGCTAATTTGTCTATTATGACATTCAAACCTTCGGATGAACTTGAATCGATTTTCTGTAGCATTTTCTCAACAACCTGTATTTCATTTTTAGCTTGCGCCAGTAGACGTGCATCAATCAATGCTTCGATATAATGCAATCTTATTCTTAGATCTCCCCCTGACAGTCGAACGGCTTCGGACAACGCCCTCAGTCCTTGCTCATACTGTTTCTGCTCAATGAGAACTTGTCCCAGTGTGTCCTGAACACCTGCTGCGCTTGGCGCCAGTTCAACCGCCTTATTTGCATACCAAAGCGCTGCTGCAGGCTCTTTGGCTTTTAATTGCCATGCAAGATTATTATAAATAACCGGGTCATTAACACCAGCATTCACAGCTTCACGCATTATTTGCACTGCTTGATCTGACTTTCCAGAAACCAGATACATCTCCGCCAACTCCTTGAATAAAACAGCATTATTTCCGAATTTTTTCAAACCGGATTTTAATAATTCAACGGAATAACTCAATTGGTTATTTAAAAACGCGGCTCTAGCCAAATTGATTAATACATCAAGAGAAGGCGCTTTTTCATATGCAATTTTTAGATCTGAAACCGCATTTGAAGGCTGCTTCAGCAACAACCCATACCATCCACGTTGAGCATACACTTCTGGCTCATCCGGGTAGTATCTTGCAAGCAAATCAATCACTGATTTAGCCTTATCGTAATCTTTAATCAAAACACTTTTTCTAAAATATGCCAAACCTATGCGCAAATTATCAGGATTTATCTGATACGCCTTTTCTAGGCTCATATTTGCCAATTCATTTTCACCGCTTAATGCATGTATTTGCGCCCACCAATAAGCTTTTATTCCTTCATTCCCTGGGATTTTATCAAGTCTCTCCATAAGGCTTTTAGCAGAATCAGTATTCTTTTCTGCAACAAGCGCAGCCACCATCAAATTCAGCCAATTAGGATCATTGCCGAATTTATTTTCGCCGGGTCTTAAAATTGAGACCGCTTTATCAGCTCGATTCGCATTCAGATAATATTCACCAAGACTGATCATGGGTCTTAAATCAGCGGGATTACGATCAATTGCGAGATCAAGCCTGCCAATGCCTGCGCTAGCTTTTCCCTGCTTGAAGTCTTCGGCAGACAATGCCAGCGCTGCATCAACATTGCCTGGATTTGCGCTCCACAGAGCTTGATAACTTGATAGCGCATCAGCACCCCGCTTTGCCAATACATTCAACTGTGCAATTCCATTCATTGCAACAACATTATCCTTCTGCACTGTCAATATAGTCGAATATGTATCTCGAGCTGATTTCAAATCGCCAATCTTTCTATATATTTCAGCCAACGCCAGCAAAGCATTGATGTCGTGCTTTTTATCCTGTGCCCATTTGGATGCGGCTTCCATAGCTTGATCCATTTGTCCAGCCGCTATGAATGTTTTTACCTTTAACCCTCGCACAAGATAGTTATCAGGTTCCGCTACAAGCACGCGATCGAACTGATCAATTGCATCTGCATAGCGCCCCAAGCCAAGATAAGCACTTCCTAAAAGAACTTTTGAAGCCACATCCTGAGAGTCAATTTCGACTAATTTTAAAGCATAAGACAATGCATCCGGATATTCTTCTGCCCTGATCAGCAAATCCACATAAAGCTTTAGAAAACCCGCATCCTGTTTTTTACTGGCCGCAAACGGCAGCAAGAGCACTTTCGCTCTATTGTAACCTCCTGCCTTAATCTCAATTGTCGATAGCGCAAGCACGGCCGGATAGAAGTATGGATCTTTGATGACCAGAGATTCCAAAATTGCTTTAGCTTGCTGAGGCTGATTGCGTAAATTGAGCGCCACAGCCAAATAATACTGAACTTCTTCATTGCCCGGACTTAATCGAGCAGCCTCACGCAATGAAGTTTCTGCCACCTCTGCATTGCCATTATTAAGACCAATTATTCCTCTCAACAAATGAGCCTCTACAGAATTAGGCACCCTTGCTGCAACAGAATTTGCATCAGCCTCCGCACCCGTGTAGTTTTTGAGATCAATCCGCACTCGCGCGCGCTTATAAACATCTCCTAGATTGATACGCCGCGCCGAAATCGCAGACGTATATAACGCTTCAGCCTCTTGCAACTTGCCTTGCAAGCGCAGTATGTCCCCTTTCAGGGTGAGCGCTTCTGCAAACTTAGGATCCTTATTCAACGCAAAATCAAGCAGCTTCTCTGCTCCTTCATAATTCTTTGAGTAGAACGCATCCAATGATCTTCCCAACAGCACTTGCTTTGACTCCGGGGCCACCTTGGCAGCTGCCGCAAATTCGGCGCGCGCATCTATTAGCTGACCCATTTCTATCCGCGCACGTCCGCGTAGCACATACCACTCTGCCTGCGACTCACGGTCCAACCCTTCTGGCATCTTGATTTGCTGCAACATTCTCCTGTAATCCCGTTGAAGATAGACTGATCGCAACAATGGCAAAGCCACAGCCTGATATGAAATTTTTAAATCAATCGCTCTTTGCAACTCTTTTTCCGCCCCCTCCCCATTCCCAATAGTCAAATACAGCATTCCTAACAACCGCCGTGCCTCCCCATTGTTAGGATTCACCCTCAAAGCATTTTTTAACTCAATACCAGCCTTGGCCATTTCCCCAGCATCCTGGTAATGCTTGGCCTGCTCTACATATTCAACGTCGGTTTTGTCACGATCACACCCGGTAATTAAAAGCATGAACAGCAACACAAAACCGGATTTTTTCGTGTTTTTAATCATCGCCACCAACTCCTTCATTAAAATCAGATTATATGAACCATAGGGTTCTTTTTATTACACCATAATCTACATGAGGTCTATTTATCAACTTCACCACAAATGTGCTCCAACTCGTGAAGACTAGCCCGCCGCATGGGCTTGCCATCCACCGGGCTTTTTGGCGCCTCCCGTTCGGCTGACAAAGGAAACACCGTGATTTCATAATTCAGATCACCGGCTCCAAACTCAAAAGTCGGAAAGACATTGACGTCCCCTCCTCCTGAGCGGTAACGGCGACCACTCAACTTTACTGGAATATCCCTTTCCATCATGAACAACTGCACATCTTCAATTGAATCCGAAAACAGATGAAGCTGTACCTCACCGCCTTTCACTGCCGTCCCATCCAGAACCGGCCCCACCAGACGAGGTCTGAATTGCTTCAGATATTTCATGGCATCCATTGCCCCCTGCCGCAACTTCACCAGCAACTCATCATGAATGTCGGACAAAAACAAACGCTGATATTCCACCAATGCATTCTGAATTTCCTGATTGGACGGCATCAGTACATGCAAGGTCATCCCCATACGTTGCGCGGCCTTGCGTTTGGCCACCTTGAAGTCACGGACCCCTTCCTCTGCCATGATCTTTGCGCACGCCTGAGCCAGCAGGGTACGGGTGCGCATATCTTCTCTTTCTCGACCAGCCATCACCCTCACCTCGATGCCACCCTGAGTTACCTGGAGTTAACACTCTCATCACTGACCATGCACGGGCTTGAAGTAT
>JAFDXA010000329.1 GCA_018268185.1 Bacteroidota bacterium | reverse complement strand
CGAATTGGAAAAGGGCAGCAGTTTCACTATTTCATTTAAAAACATCAAGAGCAAATGAGACATCGAATTTTACTGATAGAAGACAATACAGAGATCAGGGAGAATACCGCCGAGATACTGGAACTGTCGAATTACGAAGTTGACACAGCCGAGAACGGAAAGATCGGTGTAGAAAAAGCGATTGCCAATAAGCCCGACCTTATCATCTGTGATATCATGATGCCTGTGCTGGATGGATACGGTGTGCTTCACCTCATCAACAAACACGAACAACTGGCGGCAGTACCTTTTATTTTCCTCACGGCAAAATCGGAACGGGGAGATTTCAGGAAAGGAATGGAAATGGGGGCTGATGATTATATCACAAAGCCTTTTACAGATATTGAATTGCTGAATGCTATCGACAGCAGGCTGAAAAAAGTGAAGCACATGCAGAAAGAGTATGCTTCGGATCCGGAAGGACTGCGGGAAGTACTGCATGATTTTTCTTCCAGGGATGCGCTTGCCAACATCACAGAAAACCGGGAAGATAATACGTACAGGAAAAGGCAGACAATATACCTTGAGGGAAATCACCCGTATAAACTTTTCTATGTTAAGCAGGGGAAGGTGAAAACCTATATCAGTAATGATGATGGAAAGGTGCTAACCACGGGTTTGTACGGCGACGGGGATTTCTTTGGTTACACAGCTTTGCTGGAAGGCACTACCTATAAAGAAACTGCTGAAGCCATTGAAGATTCTGTTATCATAGATATACCTACAGAGGATTTCCGCGACCTGTTGTACCACGATGCGAATGCCACCAAAAAGATCATTCAGCTCCTCTCTAAAAATATAGTGGAAAAAGAACAGCAGCTTCTTAATATCGCTTACAACTCACTTCGCAAACGCGTTGCCACGGCATTGGTAGCTCTCGTAAAAAAATATGGCAATAATGATGGTTCGGTTTTTTCGATTAGTTTTTCAAGGGAAGACCTTGCCAACATCGCCGGAACAGCTACCGAATCGCTCATACGCACGCTCAGCGACTTTAAAAATGAAAAACTGGTGGACATCCAGGGAAGCAAGATCATCGTACTGAACGAGAAGAAACTGGAAGGAATGCTGAACTGATGTGCAGTGATGTCATTTAACTTTGTGGAAATAACAAGATAGCAGAGCCTTACAGCGCTGCTTTTTTATGGCTCGTGTTGCTAGAGTTTTAGCAGGGAAGACAAATAGCGGTTGAATTCTGCTTTGAGGCCGGTGAAATTCTTATCGAAATTCCCCATTTCATTTGAAAGTTTCTTATGCCGTTGAACCAGGTTGTTCTCTTCTGGCTTTCCATGCTGTATGATTTCCTTCATCTGTCGCTGCTCCCATACGATATCTCCCTTCAGTTCCTTTATAGAGTCATCATTGTGAATAAAACTATTGTGGAAGTATTCAGCCATCGTTATCATGTCTTTATCCGAAACATCTTCCAGCACTTCGGCAAGCCTTGTTTTCATAAATGCATTTTCCTGCAGACAAAAATCCAGCGTACGCTCCCACGACAGGTTTTCGTGCAGTCTCTGCTCAGTTCCCGGATTCTTAATTTTATTCGTCATACCGCTATTGTGCTGAATTAATATTTGTCTATATGGTTTGATTTTAGGCGTTTATTAGATTAAAGACTCAATTATGGCATTCAATGGTTGCAACATTGCTATGCGGAGCATGGTGAACAGACGGGCTTACATAGGGTATGCCCAGGTCGAGACCACGCAGTATCAGTAAAACAGCCATCAGCATCATGGCTACGGGGTACAGTTTCCTGAATCCGCTCCGGATGCGAAGGCTGATGAAAGATCCAAAAAAGGCTACCCCCCACATCATTGGTAATGTTCCAAAACCGAATGAAGCCATAAAAAAACTGCCCTTAACCATGGACGTAGTAGATACAGCGCCTGCAATCGCCATATAAACCAAACCGCAGGGGAGTAGTCCGTTCAATAACCCGATCAGGAATACAGCTCCGTAAGTTTTCTTTTTGAATAAAACTCCCAGGGCCTGCCTGATGCGGTTGAAAAATGATATCGTATAGTTCTTTCCAGTTAATCTCCTGTCAAGAAAAAGTATGTAAACAAGAATCAATGTTCCCAATGCAATGGACAGCCATTGCTGGTACCCGAAAAAAGCCACGCTGCTTCCCATCAGTCCTAAAACAGCACCCAGCATGGCATAAGTAACAATCCTGCCGGCATTATACAGCAATGATGAAATGAATTTGGCAGTCGGGCTCGCATCTACCAACGGCAACGACAATGCCAGGGGGCCGCACATGCCTACACAATGCAGGCTTCCGATGCCTCCCATCACCAATGCCGTTATGAACAATGCCATCATGGTAACAGCAGTTTATTCTGGTTAAAATAGCTTACACCATCAGTCTTCCAGTTGATTTTCAGTTCATGCCAGCCACGATTGATAACCGGCACTTCAAAACTCACCATGCCATTTTCTGTTACCAGGTGTTTAACAATGTCTTTGTTTTTATCTGCAGTGCAATAAAGCAGTATATCTGCTTCTGTATGTCTGCCATTCATTTCCTGCGGAAAGCGGATCTGTAATTCCCGGTTATCCATCAATTCGTATTTCACCTGCGATGACAAAGCATCAGCTCTTTTTGTATCGTCAATTCTCTGCTGGTATTTAAGTTCCTGCTCGTAATAATCATTGGCAACAAGGTCCTGGTTTTCCTGCGATGACCTGAATACCATGAACATGATACCTAT
>JAFDXA010000328.1 GCA_018268185.1 Bacteroidota bacterium | reverse complement strand
ATCGGCCAGCGAATCCAGTTGCTTTCCCATTTCCGAGGTTGCGCCAAACATCCTGGCCACGAATCCATCCAGGAAATCAACCACGGCGGCCAGGCCGATGAACATAGAAGCCAGCCATATCTTTTCGGGAATATCAATAAACTGTGCGCCTTCCGGATTGTACTGGATCGCAATTCCGTTCTGCAAGGTGCACACAATAGCGAGGCAACCAAAAACGAGGTTAAGCAGTGTAAATAAGTTGGGGATCTGTTTCATCTGAATTAAATAGCCTGATGTGAAATTATACAAATACCGGTTTGTTCTGCTGCACGTCAGCAACCGTTCATCGTTTCATCAATGCTTCAATTTCTTCCACCGTGATGGGGATATTCTTCATCAGGTCTTTATTACCATTGCGGGTGATCCAGAAATTATTTTCTATACGGATACCCATCTGCTCTTCTTCAATATAAATTCCGGGTTCAATCGTAAACACCATACCGGCTTTAATGGGTTCGGTACGGGTGCCGAGATCGTGCACATCAATACCGAGGTGATGAGAGATGCCGTGGTACAGGTATCTCCTGTAAGCCCTGTTCTCAGGATCTTCATTTTTGATGTCTGATTTTTTAAGCAGACCTATCTTTTGAAAAACAACGGTTGCTTCATCTCCAACCTTTTCTGTGTAATCAACTATGCTGATACCGGGTTTTAAAATGCTGGCCGCATAATGATGAAGGTGAAGACAGGCATTGTACACCGTTTTCTGCCGGCGGGTGAATTTACCGTTAACAGGAATGGTACGGGTGAGATCAGCATTGTAGTTTCCATATTCGGCGCCGAAATCCATCAATATCAAATCACCGTCTTTACATTCCCTGTTATTCTCTACGTAATGCAGTATACGGGCACTGTCGCCGCTGGCAATGATAGAACCATAACCGGGCCCTGATGAACGCTGTGATAAAAAAGAATGATATATCTCTGCCTCTATTTCATATTCCATCACACCGGGCCTGATGAATTTCAGCAACCGGCGGAGTGTATTGTCTGTAATGTCTATCGCTTTCTGCAAAACTTCTATTTCCAATGCAGACTTGATGGCACGAAGGTCTTTCAATATCCGGGCGCTCCTTTTGAACTGGTGCATCGGGTAGCGCTGGCGCATCATTTCGGCGTAGCGATAATCACGAACCGGAACAGAATTGGCTTTGCGGTCGTTTTCATTGCTGTTCAGGTAGATGGTATCTGCCAGGTGGATCCATGGCTGTAACATGCCATCCAGTGAATCAAGCCATACGATCGTTTGTATGCCGGAAATGGCCCTGGCCTCATGTACCCTGAGCCTATGGCCATCCCATTTCTCTTTCAGTTCGTTGGGCCTTACCAGCACAAGTACTTCCCTGTATTTTGGATCCGGGTTACCCGGGAATAATACCAGCATGCTATCTTCCTGCTCAATACCCGTTAGCCAGAATAGGTCGGCGTTCTGTTTAAATTTATGGAGTTGATCTCCATTGGTCGGCAATTCATCATTGCTGTTGAAGATGGCAATTGCGTTCTTATCCATCCTGCTGATAAATCGCTGGCGGTTCTGAATAAAAATTTCGGGATTTAATGGAAGATATCTCATGCCGTAATAGTTGAATGGTTGTTAGAAAATATTCAGCAAACAAATAGAAATGCAATATACGTTTTAATAATTTTCCGGCTGATTCCGAACGATTAATCAATTTATTCTTACAAAAAATAAACTTCATTCAATATTAAACAGGAATAGTAACAGTTCATTTAAAAATTGGTTTTCCTGTTAAAAAAATAGCAATAAAATTCACGCATTTGTTTGATTTGGTGAGTATTTTGTTCATTAGCCTTAGAATTTTGAATATTACCTTTGCGACTGAACTAAAACGCTTGCTATGTCAGTAAACATTATGCTGGAAGCTCCTGTGGGGGCTTTAGCAGAATTGGGCCTTCAGACTAACGGCACGATTCACTACCAATTAAACCCAGCCGAACTAACCGAACAAACTGTAAAACGTAACGAAGGTGTTTTGAACGACACCGGGGCGCTCGTAATCAAGACCGGAAAATTCACCGGCCGCAGCCCGAAAGACAAGTTTACCGTAAAAGATGAATTAACAGCCGATACGGTGCATTGGAATAATTTCAATATTCCGATGGAAGAAAAATATTTCCTTCAGTTAAAGGATAAGATGATCAGTTATCTTTCTGGAAAAGAGTTGTGGGTTCGCGACTGTTTTGCCTGTGCAGATGATAACTATCGCTTAAGCCTTCGTGTTATCAACGAAAATCCCTGGAGCAATCTTTTCTGCTATAATATGTTCATTCGCCCGAATGAAAAACAACTGGAAGATTTTAAACCTCACTGGCATATTATCCAGGCGCCTGGTTTTAAAGCCAATCCTGCCGAGGACATGACCGCATCGGAAAATTTTGCAGTGCTGAGTTTCAAGCACAAAACAATATTGATCGGCGGAACAGGATATACCGGTGAAATGAAGAAAGGTATTTTCACCATGCTGAACTTTGTACTGCCGACACGTGCCAATGTATTGAGCATGCATTGCAGCGCCAACATGGGTAAAGACGGTGACACTGCTATTTTCTTTGGGTTGAGCGGAACGGGTAAGACCACGCTCAGCGCTGATCCCAACAGGATGCTGATCGGTGATGATGAGCATGGCTGGACAGGTGATGCTGTTTTCAACTTCGAAGGCGGTTGTTATGCAAAAACGATCGACCTGAGTGAAGAAAAAGAACCGGAGATCTATCATGCAATAAGGCCCGGCGCTTTGGTTGAGAACGTAACCTTTTACCCCGGCACCAATAAAATTGATTTCAGCAGCAAAGAGATCACTGAAAATACAAGGGTAAGTTACCCACTTTCATTCATCAGCAATGCACTTGAACCATCTATTGGCAAAACACCCAAAAATATCTTCTTCCTTACTGCAGATGCATACGGTATTCTTCCGCCGGTTAGCAAACTAACAGCGGGACAGGCCATGTACCAGTTCATCAGTGGATACACAGCCAAGGTAGCGGGAACAGAAGCCGGTGTTACGGAGCCGAAATCTACTTTCAGCGCCTGTTTTGGAGCTCCTTTCCTTCCACTGCACCCGGGTAAATATGCCGAAATGCTGGGTAAGAAAATGAAAGAACACAATGTGAATGTGTGGATGATCAATACCGGCTGGAGCGGCGGCCCTTATGGTATTGGCCAGCGCATGAAACTGCCATATACCAGGGCCATGATCACGGCCGCATTGGAAGGAAAGCTTGATCATGTTTCGTATGAAGCTCACCCGGTATTCGGCATGATGATGCCAACAGAATGTCCCGGTGTTCCATCAGAAGTATTGAATCCACGCAATACCTGGGCTGATAAAGACCAGTACGATATCAAGGCTAAACAGCTTGCAAAAGAATTCATCACCAATTTTGAAAAATACGCTTCCGGCGTAACCGATGAAATCCTGGCTGCAGCGCCTAAAATTTAGTACCAAAACCAACTACATAAAAAAAGCCCTGGTTTGAACCGGGGCTTTTTCATTGCTGAAAGCGTTTACATTTCACTGTAAAAAAATGTAAACGCTTTTATCATCAGAAACTCATTTCGGGAATATCTCCTTCAATGATCAGCTTGCCAAGTGTTTTTGACCTGATTTCCTCAACGCTTACGCCGGGAGCCCTTTCCAATAGCCTGAAGCCATTCTCCGTAACATCCATTACAGCCAGATCGCTTACAATTTTTTTAACGCAGTGTACTCCTGTGAGCGGCAAGGTACATGCCGGCAGCAATTTGCTTTCTCCTTTTGGATTGGTGTGCATCATGGCTACAATGATATTTTTAGCACTGGCCACCAGGTCCATAGCTCCTCCCATACCCTTTACCATTTTGCCTGGAATCTTCCAATTGGCGATATCACCGTTCTCGCTTACTTCCATAGCTCCAAGTACGGTGAGATCTACCTTACCCGAACGTATCATACCAAAGCTCATGGCGCTATCAAAGAAAGCAGATCCGGGAACCGTTGTGATCGTTTGTTTACCGGCATTGATAAGATCTGCATCTTCTTTTCCGGCTTCGGGAAATGGCCCCATACCCAGCAGACCGTTCTCGCTTTGAAGAACAACATTCATTCCTTCAGGAATATAGTTTGCAACAAGTGTAGGAATACCTATACCGAGATTTACATAATAACCGTCTTTCAGTTCCTTTGCAATTCTTTGTGCTATCTGAAATTTATCTAATGCCATAATTAGTCAGTTTGTAATGATAGAATGTGATGAGCAGTTTACTGATCGGGTTGATCATTAACCTGCTTTCCGCACTGTTCTTTGTTCAATTCTTTTCTCATAATTCCGGCCCTGGAATATGCGGTGCACATAAATGCCGGGCGTATGAATGTTATTGGGATCCAGTTCACCTGCGGGAACGAGTTCTTCCACTTCAGCTATGGTAATTTTGCCTGCCATCGCCATCAAAGGATTGAAGTTTCTTGCTGTATCCTTGTATATGAGATTCCCCATGGTATCACCTTTCCAGGCTTTTACAATAGCGAAATCTGCATCAAAAGCATATTCAAGCAGGTAATCTTTACCATTAAAATTGCGTACTTCCTTTCCCTGGGCCACTTCGGTACCAACGCCGGCGGGTGTAAATACGGCTGGCATTCCATAACCGGAAGCCATGCAGCGTGTGGCAAGCGTTCCCTGTGGTATCAATTCTACTTCCAGTTCACCACTGAGTAGTTGTCTTTCAAATTCTGCATTTTCTCCAACATAGGATGAGATCATTTTTTTAACCTGCTTCTGCTGCAGCATGAGGCCGATCCCGAAATCATCAACACCTGCATTGTTTGAGATGCAGGTAAGCCCTTTTACTCCTTTCTGAACCAAGGCTGCGATGCAATTTTCCGGTATACCACAGAGCCCGAATCCACCGAGCATCAATACATTTCCATCCCTGATATCTGCAACAGCTTGTGTTGCATTTTCGTAAACCTTATTCATACAGTTGTTTCATTTTTGGTGAACCTGATTTATTTGTTTGTTTTACAGAATCCTGCCTTTGCTGTTTAGCTACCATGCTGTCGATCATGGCAGTCATCAGCTCTTTATGGTTTGAATAATATGCATAACTCTTGTAGAACTCGTCTTTGCTTACATGGTGTGTGGCAAATATCTTATTCTGCATCCTGATGTTTTCAACAACAGGCCTGGTAGTAGGCGAAACGGTCATGAAATTGGTTGTGTAAACATCAGCCCGGATAAAATCCCAGAATACATCCTGCATTTTTTCAGGTTTGAGTATCCCTTTTGGAAGTTCCTGCCTGGATTTGCAGGCAACCAGGAAACAGGTCAGCAGCAACCATGAAAGAAACCTCATTTTAATTCATCTTTATATTTGGCAGCATTCGTGAGATCAAGTTTTGATAACAGATCAACAGCCCTCGCTTTATCCGGCGGAAGCGCTTTGGAAAATATCTTGATAAATTCTGTTGACTTACCCTGGAAGAAGAACTGGTTGATCATTGTATTGGGATTGTCGGTATTGAAAGTGTTCAGCAGGTTCAATACATTCAGCAATTCTGTTCTGGCTGCCTTTTCATCTTCATACATTTTATCCAGCACAAGCCTATAGTAATTATAGTAAACATCGTGAATGATATTGTAGCGGCTGTTCGACATATTCTCTACAAGCCAGTACCTGTTGCGCAGGCCATCAAAAGCTTTCCACCCGGAAATACCGCGGCCATCAGGTGCATTGTTCACAATATTCTGCGCCTTCTGGAAATACAGTTCGCCACCTTTGGGAGCGAATGAATCGCCATCAAAACCAAGCACCAGGTAAGCATAATAAGCGAAAGTGGCTGTAAGGTTTGATACCAGACCATCGCTACCCGTTACACGGTTATCATTAAAATCGAGTTGCTGAAATTCAACATACTTGAACATCACATCATCATCTTTAAAATTGATGATGGGTGAAACATAACTGGTATTAAAAACGGGGCGTGCGGCCTGGATGGTAAGCGATGCTTTGTAAACATTCACATCGCCGGTAGATTCAAGGTTCAACAGGAAATTACATTCAATGCGTTCATTGGCTGCATAGGTTTCTGTGGTCCATTTCCTGTTATTGATGAAATTATTCAGAGCTGTCTGCAGGGTAGTGAATGTATTCCTGTTAACATTATTACCCACCCTGTTGCTTACTACCGTAACCCTGGCATTAAATTCCTGGGCGCCTGCTGTTGCAGTGATCAGAACAAGGAACAGGAAATATTTTATTCTACTCATGAGATATCTTTAAAATAGTATTCACTATATCTGTGGCTACTGCTGTTTTTGATTTTGTATCGAACCTGTATTCATTTCCGGCCTTATCAAAAATAGTTATTTTGTTGCTGTTATGTCCAAATCCTGCACCGGCATCATTGAGTGAGTTCAACACGATCATATCAGCATTTTTCGTGTGCAGTTTTTTCAGTGCATTCTCCTTTTCATTATTCGTTTCAAGTGCAAAGCCTGCCAGCAATTGTGTTGCTTTCTTTCTTTCGCCAAGCGCTTTCAGAATATCCCTTGTCTTCGTAAGTTCCAGTGTAAGACTATCACTGTTTTTCTTGATCTTCTCTGCTGCCGGGGCTGCAACAGTATAATCTGCTACCGCTGCACTCATCACGGCTATATCAACACCCGGAAAGATGTCAAGGCAGGCATCGTACATCTCGGCCGCAGAACGTACCCGGATAGTTTTAAAATTATTGCTTATCGGTTGGGATACTGGCCCGGTAACCAGGGTTACTTCTGCTCCCCTTTTCACACATTCTTCTGCAATGGCTATTCCCATTTTACCCGAAGAGTGATTTCCAATGAACCTGACAGGATCTATGGATTCATAAGTAGGACCTGCTGTTACCAGTACTTTTTTGCCTTTCAAGTCATTTACTTGAAAAAAAAAATCGTTGAGCCATTTTACGATTTCCTCAGGCTCCGCCATTCTGCCATCACCGCTTAAACCGCTGGCAAGTTCCCCATTGCCAACGGGAATTACTTTATTGCCAAAAGAAATGATCTTTTCAATATTGAGTTTTGTTGCAGGATGCTTCCACATATCTTCATCCATAGCGGGCGCTGCTACTACCGGGCAGGTTGCCGAGAGATATACTGCCATCAGTAAGTTATCACAGGCGCCGGCAGCCATTTTGGAGAGCGTATTGCAGCTTAAGGGGGCAATCAGCATGATATCGGCCCAACGGCCAAGCATCACATGATTGGCCCAGGAATCATTCTGCGACAGTTCTGTAAGTACCTGGTTTTTTGAAAGGGTGGAAAGGGTCAGTGGTCCGACAAAATTGGCGGCGGCTGCTGTCATCACAACCTTAACTTCAGCACCGGCTTTCACGAGTAATCTCACAAGCACAGCTGATTTATAAGCAGCGATACTTCCCGTTATACCAAGCAATATTTTTTTTCCTTTGAGCATAAAAAATCCCGCTTTGCAGCGGGACTAAAATTATAACTTCTATTTCTAAAAGAACATGTAAAACTGAAAATTCATCCCATTAGCTGAAAAGATCTTCGTCATTCCTTCTGAAATAAACTTTGTCATCCAAGAATTCGGCTGTAGCAAGCAAAGCCGGGTTTGGCATACGCTCATAAGCACGGGAAATCTCTATCTGCTCCTTGTTCTCATGAATTTCTTCCAGGCTGTCTGTATGGCTGGCGAATTCTTCAAGCTTGTTATGCAGTTCTTCCTTGATGGTAATATTGATCTGGTTAGCTCTTTTTGCAATAATGGCTATTGACTCATAAACATTACCGGTCTTATCTTTAAGATCAGATAATTTCTTTGGCTCAACCACACTGTTTGTACTAGCGCTTAACTGACGACGTAGCTTGCTCATTTTGTATTTCTTTAATATGATTTTTACTTAAGTTGCTGTAATCTTCTGCTTCTTTGAGGAGTTTGCTTTCAGGATACCTGTCTGCAAAATCTTCGTATTCACTTACTACTTTTTCATAACGTTCGATCTGCCTTTCGATGATACTCAGCTTTGCGAATTTGTAGTATGATTTTACTATCATCAGCTTGTATTCTTCCCCGCTGGCAGATTCGGGATAGTTGTTCAATACATTGGTATACGCTATCGCTGCTGCACGGTACTGGCCAAGATTATAATAAAGTTTGGCGCCACGGTATTCCTTCTGCTCCAGTTTGCCCCTGCAAAGATCAATGATATCAGTTGCGTCTTTTATCCTCGGTGATCCGGGGTGGGTATTGATAAAAGTCTGCATCATGCCCATCGCTTTCACCGTATTAACCTGCTCCAGGTCAATTTTGGGGGATTGTTTGTAAAAACAATAAGCCCTCATGTAATCAACCTCCTCTGCACGGCTGCTGTTCGGGAAAACCTCCAGGTAACCTTTAAAAAGGTTTTCAGCATCCCTGTATTGGTCTATATAATAAAAGCTGTAGGCGTATTTATAATATAGTTCCTCAAACTTCTGGGTTCCCTTATAAACCGGGAATAGTTCTTCATACAACTGCTGGGCAAACCGATATTTCTTCTTGGAATAAAACTCATCCGCTTTGGTGAGCTTGTACTCGTAATCCTTACTCTTTTGAACTTTTGCCAGTTGGCTGCAACCTGTGATCGAAATAGCAGCAATAACCAGGAAAGCAACAGATATTCTACGTAATTCCATAAAGAAGCGCAAAAATAGCTTTTTTTTTCAAAAATGCCTGTAAATACACAAATCACCAAAAAAGCCCTGTTAACTATTATATAAAGGCTGGCCGGAGCATAAAAAACCCTCCCAAAAGAGGGAGGGTTTCATCATTGAGCAAAAAGTGGAATTAAAACTATTGTTAGTTTGACTTAATGTCAACTGTATTCTTGTCTCCGCCGCCAACTTCGCAGTTGGTTGAAATCCTGTCGGCGCTGATACCTTCTTTTTCTACCAGGTATTTCTTAACTGCATCAACTCTCTTCTGGCAAACAGCCTGGGAAGCTTTAGATGCTTCAGGATAGCCATTGATAGTGATATTGCAATTAGGGTTTGCTTTCATTTTAGCAGCTACGGTAGCCAGCATTGCTTTAGCATCGTTGCCAATCGCTACAGCGTTACCTTTAAAAGTAAGGCTTGGATAGTCTGATGGGCAAGGAGGGGTAGTTGGCTCAGCTTTTACATTCTTGCAGCAATCTGGTTCTGGGCATTTACCAACACCATCAGCATCAACAGGCTGGCACTCAGTTGGAGTGATCAATTGCTTGTCTTTGCAATCAGGTACACCATCACCATCTGTATCTTTAGTTACACCATGTGTATCAACAGGGCAACCTGCTGGTGTGTTTGGTTCACGATCCAGTGCATCCAGAACGCCGTCACCATCAGCATCATCGTAAGTAGGCTTAGGTAATTTGATATGTTTTGGATTGTTCAGCTCGCTGTAAGCATAATCCAATGGATTGATCCACCAGAGTGGCTCAACAGACTTACCACCAAGGTTAAAGTTCAGGTGCAGTGAAAGGTAATTGTATGAATCGTAGTCACGTGTATGAGCTGCATCTCCATAAGATTGTTCCTGCCATTGCTGACCATCAAGCAAATCATCTTTAATGAAAGTATGACGATCTTCAATTGCGATGTTGATCCTCCTGCTTAATTTGAAAGCGATACCGGCCAATACAGTTCCTGAAGGCCTTAATGTGTTGCTTCCCAGTTTAGGACGCCTTTCACCGTTGTTTTCGGCTGGCGTTTCGTATGTATTATCCATTGCAGATTTCAGCGCTTTTCTTACATCTTTACGGCTTTTGTAAACAGTACCGTATTTGTCGAAGATGTCCTGGAATTCAGCTGCATATGTGCTTCCGTCAGCTTTCAGTGCATTCACTTTTGTTTCGTAAATAGTAGCTCCCAAACCACCGCCACCGTAAATTACGAAGCCGGTTTTTTGTTTGTGGAAACGAATATTGTTGAGTGTAACGATACCTTGTATGCTCAGGTCCTGAACGTGCGCTTTGTAGTTGTAGTAAACCACGTTGCCGCCGTTACCATTTGGAGCTGAAGGAATTCCGTTGGTGTAGATGATCGGGCCACTTCCGGTGCGTGTAGGTGCATAATAACCTTTCCAGGCCGGGTTCTTACCAAAGTTCTCTGAAGCGAGCCAGCTAAGACCTTTACCGGTTCCGTTGATATATTCTAACCTCATAGAGAAAAGATAGCCAAAGGATTTCCTTACATGAACACCAAATCCCAATGTAGGAAACTTGATGGGTACGTCGCCGCTGATCATGAAAGTACCTACAGAGGCTCCTACTTCCCACATATTACGTGGCTTCGCAGGGAAGTTGTATGAGTTGTTCCAGAATTCATTTTGCTGAGGCATTCTTTTGGCGGGTACAACAGAGGAGTCATACACGTCATAACCACTGCCCGACTTTGCGGACTGTGCATACACACCCGTTGCCAGGAATGTAAGAAAGCCCAGTAATAATAGTTTTACCTTTTTGCTTGTCATAACTAGATGATTGATAGATTTCTAAATATACGAGTTGATTAGATGCAAATTTATCGAATGGACACGAAAAACCAAATTTTTTTAGCATTAATTTAAGTTGTCGCATTTTGCCTTCAGAGCTGATTTTCGTATAGTAATGACTGGTGTTTCAGTGAAATAGCTGCACTTCAAAAACCATATTTTCGCCATATCAGGGAATGATATGATTCGTGTTGAAGGGATAAATTACTTTGACAGTCTTCAGTACTGTATTAAATTGCTCCCTCATAAATGGATTCGGTTAAAAAGATAATTGGCAGGGAGCTCGAGACCTTTGAGAAGAAATTTGCGGATGCTGTACGCAGCCAGACCCCCATGCTTGACCGGATCATGAAGTATATCATCAAGCGCAAAGGCAAGCAGATGCGCCCGATGTTCGTATTCCTGAGCGCCCGGTTAAACGGGGAAGTGAATGAAAGCACATATCGTGCCGCTGCCCTCGTGGAATTGTTGCATACCGCCACCCTGGTACATGATGATGTGGTAGATGAATCCATGGAAAGAAGAGGTTTTTTCTCCATCAATGCCATCTGGAAAAACAAAATAGCCGTACTCGTGGGTGATTACCTTCTCTCCAAGGGACTACTGCTTTCCACCTCCAATGATGATTTCATGCACCTCCACATTCTCTCCGATGCCGTAAGGCTGATGAGTGAAGGCGAATTACTCCAGATCGAAAAATCAAGGAAACTGAACCTGGATGAAGGTATTTACTTCGAGATCATCAGGAGCAAAACAGCTTCCCTGCTTGCATCTGCCTGCGCAGTAGGGGCCTATAGCACCAGCCAGGATAAAGAGGCCATGGAAAAAATGAAACTGTTTGGCGAAAAAGTAGGCATCGCTTTCCAGATAAAAGATGACCTTTTTGACTACGGCAAAGAGGATGTCGGGAAGCCAACCGGAAACGATATCCGTGAAAAAAAGCTCACGCTCCCGCTCATTTATACCCTCAATAACATTGACAAAGATACCAGGCGAAAGATTATTTACTCCCTCAAAAATGAAAACAAAAACAAGGAAAGTATAAGGTTCATCATTGATTGCGTGGTGAAGAGCGGCGGTATAAAATATGCTGAAACTAAAATGAATTTATACCGTGATGAAGCGCTGCAGATATTGCATACTTTTGATGATTCACCGGTAAGATCCGCTTTGGAGGAACTGGTCCGATTCACCACCGACAGAAAATACTGATTCTTGGAAAAAAGATGGAATATACTAGCCTATGACGACAGCAAAGCATCAGCCCTCAAACAATCCCTTGGCATAAATCTCACTATTTGCCGCATACTTGTTCAGAGAGGTATCGACAGTTTTGAACTGGCCCGGCAATATTTCAGGCCTCAATTGGATGCACTTCATGATCCCTGGCTTATGAAGGATATGCAGAAAGCTGTTAACAGGATCGATACAGCTATTACATCTCAGCAAAAAATACTGGTATTCGGTGACTATGATGTTGACGGAACAACGGCAGTTGCAGCCATGTACAGTTTCCTGGTTTCCATCTATGATAAAGAACATCTTGATTTTTACATTCCCCACCGTTACCGGGAAGGATACGGTGTAAGCAAAGCGGGTATTGATTTTGCTGTAGCCAATGGCTTTTCACTTATCATCAGCCTGGATTGCGGCATCAAATCCGCCGGGTTGATAGATTATGCCAAAACACTGGGTATCGATTTTATTGTGTGCGATCACCATCTTCCAGATAAAACAGTTCCGGATGCTGTTGCGATTCTGAATCCAAAACAGGTTGATTGCCCTTATCCATACAAAGAACTTTGCGGTTGTGGTGTTGGTTTCAAACTCATGACCGCCCTGGCAGAGCATTTTTCCTTGCCCGGCGAAACCTATCAATGCTACCTTGATCTTGTTGCTACCGCCATCGCTGCAGATATCGTTCCGATGACAGGAGAAAACAGGATACTCGCTTATCTCGGCCTTCAAAAGATAAACAACAATCCCTCCCCAGGCATAAAAGCGTTGATAAAACTTGGCGGCCTGCAAAAAAACCTGAGCATCACCAATGTGGTGTTTGTGATTGCCCCCCGTGTAAATGCCGCAGGCAGGATGGACGATGCCCGGAAAGCTGTTCAACTATTCATTGAAAAGGATCCGGAAAAAGCTTTTGAATATGCCGAAATGCTGCATTCCGATAACAGCGAGCGGAAGGAAGCCGACAGTAGTATCACGCAGGAAGCGCTTGCCATCATACAGGCCGATCAATCGAATGCATCCAGGAAATCATCTGTTGTTTACAAAGAAGACTGGCATAAAGGAGTTGTAGGCATCGTTGCTTCAAGATTGATAGAGCATTACTACAGGCCTACGGTGGTGCTTACGCGGAGCGGCGATCTTGTGGCCGGAAGTGCAAGAAGTGTGGCGGGTTTTAATTTATACGAAGCCATCTATGCCTGTCGTGATCAGTTGGTGGCCTATGGCGGACATTTTGCAGCAGCAGGCCTTTCAATGCTTCCTGAAAATGTTGATTCGTTTTCAAAGAAATTTGATGAAGTGGTATCGCAGCAGATCGAAGAGCGCCTGCTTATTCCTGAAATAATTATTGATGCAGAACTCTGTTTCCCGGAAGTAAAAGAATCTCTTTACAACATCATCAAACAGATGGAGCCTTTCGGCCCTGAGAATATGAGGCCGGTTTTCATCAGCAGGGCAGTTGCAGAAACCGGCTATTCAAAGATCCTTAAAGAACAACATGTGCGGTTCATCCTCAAACAGAAAGATGTAATTCTGAACGGCATTGGTTTTAACCTGGCGCACAAATTTTACCTGCTCAATATGAACAAGCCTGTTGATATTGTTTATACGATCGACGAAAATGAATGGAACGGCACAAAATCTATTCAGTTGAAAGTGATTGACCTCAGGCTTAGTGAGTAATTTGCATGATGCTTTTTTTCTCCCTGGCACGTTATTTTTTCTTCCTGGCATCTAAATGGAACATAGGTATTGCCTGGCATATCCTTATTGAAGAGATTAGAGGAGAAAGGAGGTACAAGCTGAAAACCACGGGTTTCGATGAACTGAAATCTCTTGCAGCCAAAGGAATAGATACGAGCCACGCCACCATTTACATGCCTGCCAGTTATGATATGCTGGAACAGTTTTTTTCAGCGTTGAAAGATCAACAGCTTCAACATTTTATTGACCTCGGATGTGGTAAAGGAAGAGCGATGGCTGTAGCTGCCCACTTCGGATTTAATAAAGTTACCGGAATTGAATTCTCAGAACAGTTGTCAGACCAGGCAACAAAAAATCTTTCTTCTACCGGAAAAAGAATACCTGACCTGCGATGGAATGTGATCAATGCTGATGTACGTTCATATAATATCCCAGATGATGCTGACTGTATTTTTATTTTTAATCCTTTTGATGAAGTGGTACTTACCCGTGTAATCCATAACATCGAACTGAGCCTTCAAATCAATCCCAGGAACATCTATGTTATCTATTTAACGCCGCACTACCGTCATATTTTTGATATGAAAGGATATAAAATAGTGAAACAAATCAGGATTATGGAATTCCTAGATGGCATTATATACAGCAAAGGGTTCACAGCATAAACTGCAAACCCT
>JAFDXA010000327.1 GCA_018268185.1 Bacteroidota bacterium | reverse complement strand
CAGCTACAGTTTCCCGCGCTCTTAATGACCACCCTGCCATCAGTGCAAAAACAAAAAAAACAGTGTTAAGAACCGCTGAGAAGATGAATTACCGCCGTAACAATGTGGCCTCTTCCCTGCGGCTTGGCCAAACGGGCATTATTGGTGTGATCATACCCAGCGCAGAGATCAACTTTTTTGGTTCGGTAGTACATGGCATTGAAAGTATCGCCAACCAGAATGGCTATAATGTGCTCATTTACCAATCCAACGAATCGGCTGAACATGAAAAAAAAGGCATTGAGACCTTTCTCAATGCCAGGGTTGACGGTATCATTGTTTCAATGGCCAAGGAAACCAGGAATTATGATCATTTTGAATACGTAAAAAAGATAAAGGTCCCGATTGTTTTCTTCGACCGTGCGCAGGATGCACTTAACATAGATTCAGTGGTTATTGATGACCATAAAGGAGCATTTATGGCCACAGAGCATCTTATCAAAGAGGGCTATAAAAGAATTGCCCACATATCTGGTCCGCAACATATAGGCATCTTCAAAGCCAGGCTTGAAGGATATAGAGCAGCTCTCAAAACTTATAAAATAAAGTTCGATCAAAAACTGGTTGTAGAGGGAGATGTTTCCATTGAGGCTGGTAGAAAAGCAATTAAAAAACTACTTGCATTACCCAATCGCCCTGATGCCCTCTTTGCTGTGGAAGATTTTACAGCCTTAGGCGCCATCAAGGAATTAAAAGAAAACAACATCATCATTCCGCGTGATTTTGGTGTATTCGGTTTTGCAAACGAAAACTTTGGAGAACACATTACACCTTCCCTTTCCAGCATAGATCAGCAAACGGTGCTTATGGGAAAGGAGGCTTTTAAACTGATGCAGGAACTGATCGAACAAAAAGATACCAAAGTAAAGGAAGCAAAAAAGATCATTCTCCCCCCCACCCTCATTTTCCGTGAATCTTCTGACAGAAAAAAAACAGCTCATGAAAATCTATAGCATTATCATTATTGCCTGCGCCTTTTGGGGCACTACTTCCTGCAGTAAAAAATCTTCAGGCAGCAACACTTACGTGCCGCCTACAGATACAATTCCCAATAACAACAACCCTTCTCCTTTCTTCGCTAAAGGGGCTGATGTAAGCTGGCTCACAGAAATGGAAGCCTCCGGGGTGAAATTCTATAACAGCAACAATGTTCAGACTGACTGTATACAACTATTGAAAAACCAGGGAATAAATTCGATCCGGTTAAGGGTTTGGGTAAACCCATCCAACGGCTGGTGTAATAAAGCCGATGTACTTGCCAAGGCCCTTCGGGCAAAAAACCTCGGCATGAAGATCATGATCGATTTCCATTACAGCGATTCATGGGCTGATCCCGGGCAGCAAAACAAACCTGCTGCCTGGGCAAGCCTGGATTTTGAAAACCTGAAAACATCCGTTTACAACCATACAGCGGATGTAATGAATGCGCTGAAAGCCAACAGCATCAATCCCGATTGGGTGCAGATCGGTAACGAAACAAACGATGGCATGCTGTGGCCTGATGGAAAAGCTTCTGCCAACATGGCCAATTATGCTGCGCTTTTTAAATCAGGATACAATGCCGTAAAGGCCGTAAGCCCTGCTTCCAAAGTAATGGTGCATATTTCAAACGGCTTTGACAATGCTCTTTTCCGCTGGAACCTTGATGGCTTGAAAAGCAATGGCGCCAGTTGGGATATCATCGGCATGTCTTTATACCCCAATGCTTCCAACTGGTCATCACTGTCTTCGCAATGTCTCACAAACATGACCGACATGGTAAACAGGTATGGTTCATCTGTAATGATTTGTGAAGTGGGTATGAGTTGGACTGATTCTACAGCCTGTTATTCCTTCGTGAGAGATATCATCAATAAAACAAAATCGCTGAGCAATAATAAAGGACTGGGCGTTTTTTACTGGGAACCGGAAGCTCACAATAACTGGTCGGGTTATTCATTGGGTGCATTTAACAATGCCGGAAAACCTACGAGTGCGATGAGCGCTTTTAATTGATTGAATAAACGGATACGTAGATGTGCTCATGAATGAAGGAGAAGTTTGAAAACAGGCGATATACTTTCAAAAAAAATACCTGCATGAAACGTTTTTTGCTGCTATCGTTGTTAACGTGGATCTCAATAGTTTCAACTGCACAACGAAAAAGAATCAGTTTCGATGATAACTGGAAATTTTCTTTCGGGCATGCCGGCGATGCTGCCAAAGATTTCAATTATAGCATTGCAACGATTTTTGCCAAAACGGGGGCTGCGCCCAAAACGGCCATCAGCAATGATTTCAATGACAGTGCATGGCGTTCCTTATCGCTACCGCACGACTGGGCCGTAGAATTGCCTTTTGTATATTCCGATAACTTCGATGTTCAGTCTCATGGATACAAGCCCGTTGGTGGCGCCTACCCACAAACAAGCATTGGCTGGTACCGCAAACATTTCTTTATTCAGAAACAGGATTCAGGCCAACGCTTCCAGGTGCAGTTCGATGGCATATTCCGCGATGCCAATATATGGGTGAACGGTTTTTACCTTGGCAATCACAAAAGCGGCTATACCGGTGTTTCTTATGATATCAGCAATTATCTTCATTATGGGCAAGAGAATGTAATTGTTGTAAGAGTTGATGCCACACAATATGAAGGTTGGTTTTATGAAGGCGCCGGTATTTACAGGCATGTATGGCTCAACCAATACACACCCGTTCATCTCGATGAAAATCCTGTATTTGTTTATACTGCGGTAAAAGGGAACACTGCTCTAGTAACTGTTGAAACAAGCATACAAAATGAAACTGAAAAGACAACCGGAATTACCGTTTCGAATATTATTACAGACCGGGATGGAAATATAATCTCCAAAACCACAGAGCAGCCTGTTTCTCTGAACAGCAACGAAAACAAAACCATCAGGCAGTATATAAATGTGAGCAGGCCCCGCCTGTGGTCGCTGGAAGATCCCTATCTCTACCGTGTGATTCCGGTATTGAAACAAAATGGAAAGATCATCGACACTGATAAGATACGTTTTGGCATCAGAACCATCGACATTTCCGTAAAAGGATTATTCCTGAACGGAAAGTACATCAAAATAAAAGGAACCAACAATCACCAGGATCATGCCGGTGTTGGAAGTGCATTGCCTGATTATCTCCAATATTACAGAATCAATCTTCTGAAACAATTGGGCTCAAATGCATACCGCACAAGCCACAACCCTCCTACCAAAGAACTACTGGACGCTTGCGACAGCTTAGGCATGCTTGTTATGGATGAGAACAGGTTACTTAACAGCAGTCCACAGTACATGAACGACTTTGAATGGCTGATCAAAAGAGACAGGAGCAGGGCCTCTGTGTTTCTATGGTCAATTGGAAATGAAGAGGGTTGGGTGCAGGCCAATAGCACCGGCAGGCTCATCGCACAGCGTTTACTTGCAAAACAGAAAGCACTTGACCCTACCCGTGTTAGCACCTACGCTGCAGACATGGATAATAAATTCACAGGCATCAATGAAGTGATACCCGTACGTGGTTTTAATTACAGGCAATATGCCGTGGCTGATTACCATCGTGATCATCCTTCGCAACCGCTGCTTGGTACAGAAATGGGAAGCACGGTTACAAGCCGTGGCATGTATGTAAAAGATTCTGTAAATGGTTATGTGCCCGACCAGGATATTACGGCACCCTGGTGGGCCAGTACTGCTGAAACCTGGTGGAAACTGGCAGCGCCGAATGATTTCTGGCTGGGTGGATTTGTTTGGACAGGCCTTGATTATCGTGGTGAGCCAACTCCATTTCAATGGCCGAATATCAACTCACATTTCGGCATCATGGATATGTGCGGATTCCCAAAAAACATTTACTATTATTACCAATCATGGTGGACAGACAAAGATGTGCTTCACATATCTCCTCATTGGAACTGGCCCGGAAAAGAAGGTCAGCCCATAGATGTTTGGGTGAACAGCAATGCAGACAATGTTGAATTGTTCCTGAACAATAAAAGCCTTGGTAAAAAAGATATGCCTTTGAACGGCCACCTGCAATGGCAGGTAAACTATGCTCCCGGCACATTGGAAGCCATTGCTTACAAAAAGGGGAAGCAACTTACTTACAAAGTTGAAACAACCGGCAAGCCAGTTGAAGTAGTTGTGAGTCCATCGAAAACAACCATGCTTGCTGATGGAAAAGATGCTGCTATTATCAACATCAGTGTTATAGATCGCGAAGGCCGCGAAGTACCGGATGCCAATAATATCATCAGGTTTTCGATTAGCGGTGATGCAAAAATCATTGGCGTTGGCAATGGAGATCCGAGCAGCCATGAACAGGATAAATTTTTTGACACAGCAGCACAACGCCGTTTGTTCAATGGCAAATGCCAGGTGATCGTTCAGTCAGGCCACACCCAAAATCTTTTTCATTTCACTGCCAAAGCAGATAGTTTATGGGAAGCTGCAACAGACATCATGACCATCAACCCCGGTTCAGCACAACCGGTACAGACTGCGGACAATACATTCCCATCAGTTCCCTTCAAAGCAACAAAAGTTGATAAGATGCTGGGAGCCGACATTTCTTTTCTTCCCGAACTCGAAAAAAAAGGAATGAAGTTTTTTGACAATGACGGAAAACAAAAAGATGCGATCGGAATATTAAAAGCCCACGGACTGAATTATATCAGGCTGAGGATATTCAACGATCCGGCCAGAGACAGCGGATATTCACCGAAAGAAGGATTTTGCGACCTGCAGCATACATTGCAAATGGCCAGGCGCATCAAAGACGCCGGTATGAAAATCCTGCTCGACTTTCACTACAGTGATTACTGGGCCGATCCACAGAAACAATTTATGCCGGCGGCATGGCGGGGACAATCATTCAGCCAGCTCAAGCAATCGCTTTTCGATTACACAAAAAACGTAATGCTTGCGTTGAAAAACCAGGGCACCACTCCGGATATGGTACAGGTGGGCAATGAAGTAAACCATGGCATTGTTTGGCCGGCAGGGCATATCAACAATCTTGATTCCCTCGCACAACTTATCTATGCCGGAACAATAGCCGTTAAAACAGTTGCCCCGAACACAGCCATCATGCTGCACATTGCATTGGGCGGACAAAATGATGAAAGCAGGTTTTTTATCGATAACATGCTCATCCGTGGTTTGCCCTTTGATGTGATCGGGCTCTCCTACTATCCAAGATGGCATAACAGTCTCGCCGACCTAGAATACAACCTCAACGACCTCTCAAAAAAGTATGATAAGGATGTGATCGTTGTTGAATATTCTCATAAAAAGAAAGAAGTAAATGAGATCGCATTCAATGTAGCCAACGGCCGTGGCAAAGGAACCTGCATCTGGGAACCATTGAACACCTGGGAACAGTTTTTTGACAGGGACGGAAAAGCCAATGCGATGATGTTGTATTATGATGAATTCAGGGAAAAATACATGAAGTAATCCTTAAATAGTACTACACAAAAAATACTGAATATTAAAAGCCGCATTACATGAAGGAAAAAATAAGAAACTTATTCATTGAAAAATTTGCAAAGGAGCCATCTATATTCCGTTCTCCGGGAAGGGTGAATATACTCGGCGAGCACACTGATTACAATGAAGGTTTCGTATTACCTGCCGCCATCGATAAATACATTTACTTAGCCATCAGCAAAAGAAATGATGATTCGGTAAATCTTTATGCCGCAGATTTCAATGAAAACTATTCAACCGATATTAATCACATCAAACGCTCCAACACACAATGGGCCAATTATCTTTTAGGAGTTGTTGACCAGTTACAACAAAAAGGATTTACAATAAGTGGGTTTGATGCTGTTATTGACGGGAACATTCCCATCGGTGCAGGCCTCTCCTCTTCTGCTGCTGTTGAATGTGCAACCATAATTGCATTGAACAGTATTTTTAACCTGGGGCTCGCCCGCATTGAAATGACAGCTATGGCACAAAAAGCCGAACATACGTATGCCGGTGTTAACTGCGGTATCATGGACCAGTTTGCCAGTATGTTTGGAAAAGCCGGACATGCCATTAAACTTGACTGCCGCTCATTGGAATATGAATACGTACCATTAAAACTTGATGGCTACCGGATCGTATTGCTGAATACAAACGTGAAACACAACCTTGCTTCTTCTGAATACAACATCAGGAGACAGCAATGCGAATATGGCGTATCGCTTATAGCTGCACATCACCCTGAAATCAAAAGCCTGAGAGATACAACACTTGAACAGTTGCGCAAATACGTGGAACCTGTAGATCCGCTTACCTACCAGCGCTGCAAATATGTTGTTGAAGAAAACAACAGGCTGCTGGAAGCATGCAAAGACCTTCAGGAGGGAAACATAAAATCACTGGGAGAGAAGATGTTCAAAACACACAATGGCCTGAGTTATTTCTACCAGGTAAGTTGTAAAGAGCTTGATTTCCTGGTGGCCTATGTTTCAAAGCTACCTTATGTGGCTGGCGCCAGGATGATGGGTGGAGGTTTTGGAGGCTGCACCATAAACCTGGTTGAAGAAGACAAAGTTGAGGAGCTGATCAGCCAAATCAGCAAAGCTTATGAACAGGAAATGAACCTGCCGTTAACAGCCTATATAGCTATAACCGGCAATGGTTCTGAAACCTGTAATTAAAAGAATACTCAAAACGCCGGTTCCTGCATTTAAAAGCGCTAAATATATTCGGCACAAAAACAACTATACTCATGAGTACACTACAAACAAAGGATTACCTGGTATTCCTCTTTTATTTTATTGTTGTAGCCGGTTATGGCTATTGGGTTTACCTTAAAAAGAAAAAACAGTCTGTATCTGCTTCACATGATTATTTTCTTGCCGAAGGTTCTCTTACCTGGTGGGCAATTGGTGCTTCGCTCATCGCATCCAATATTTCGGCTGAACAATTCATCGGCATGAGTGGAAGTGGTTTTAAAATGGGACTTGCCATCTCTGCTTATGAATGGATGGCGGCGGCCACGCTTATCATCGTTGCCATATTCTTCATACCGGTGTACCTGAAAAATAAGATATACACGATGCCGCAATTCCTGCACCAGCGGTATAACGGAACGGTAGCAATGATCATGGCCGTATTCTGGTTATTGCTGTATGTGGTGGTTAACCTGATGTCGATACTTTATCTCGGAGCACTTGCGATACACGGTATTTCCGGTCTTGACCTCACACTCTGCATCGGGCTGTTGGCAGTCTTCGCCATTTTCATAACCCTCGGCGGTATGAAAGTGATCGGTTATACAGATGTGATACAGGTGTTCTTCCTAGTGTTAGGAGGACTTGTAGCAACTTATATCGCCTTGAATCTTGTGGCGGAAAAATCAGGGCAGGCAGGAATTGTAAATGGATTCAACCTGCTCACAAAAGAAGCCAACGATCATTTTCACATGATCTTCAGCAGGGATAATGATAATTACATGGATCTTCCGGGGCTCACCACCTTACTCGGAGGCTTGTGGATCGCCAACCTCAATTACTGGGGCTGCAATCAATATATTACACAAAGAGCGCTGGGAGCAGATCTCCCTACTGCAAGAAAAGGAATCCTGTTCGCTGCTTTCCTTAAACTGCTGATGCCGGTGATCGTAGTACTGCCGGGCATAGCCGCCTACGTATTGTATCAGAAAGGAATGTTTCATACGGAAATGCTCGATTCAAAAGGTATTGTTGATGTAAACAAAGCTTATCCTTCTTTGCTGAACCTGTTGCCGGTTGGACTCAAAGGCCTGGCATTTGCCGCACTCACTGCAGCCATCGTGGCTTCACTTGCCGGCAAAGCAAACAGCATTGCTACCATTTTCTCACTTGATATTTATAAAAAAGCCATTAATAAAGATGCCAATGAAAAAAAACTGGTTACCGTTGGAAAAACAGCTGTGATCATTTCAATGATCATGGCCATATTGCTTTCCCTGGTGCTTGGCGAGAAACTGATGGGAGAAGGTAAACAGGGATTTCAATACATCCAGGAATATACTGGCTTTGTTTCACCGGGCATATTCGCCATGTTCATCCTGGGTTTCTTCTGGAAAAAAACAACTTCCAATGCGGCTCTGTTTGCTATCATAGGCGGGTTTGCTTTTTCTGTGCTACTGAAGTTTCTCCCGGGTATGACAGACCTTTCATTCCTCTCCCAATGGGGATTTGCAAAAGCCAATGCAAAAGCTGTTTTTGAAATCCCTTTCTTAGACAGGATGGGATTTGTATTCCTTCTGTGCGCTATCGGGATGATCATTATCAGCATCATCGACAACAAAAAAGGAGTTAAACCCAATGGACTTGAAGTTGACAAAACCATGTTCAGGATGAATACTTCCTTTGTGATCGGCTCGCTGATCGTATGTGGATTATTACTGGCACTTTATACAATTTTCTGGTAATTGCCGTAATACACATAATTTAGAAGAAAATACCCCCTGCATGAAACCTTCCATTACAGAAAAGAATTTTGGACTGTATGAAAATAAATCAGTTACTGAATACACCCTGGCGAATGCCAGGGGTATGAAAATAGCTGTTATGAATTATGGGGCCACACTTACCAGGATCATCACTCCTGATCGCAATGGAACCCCGGGGAATGTGATATTGGGGTTTGATGACCTGCAGGGATATCTTGATCACAGCAGCATGTACATGGGAAGCATCGTTGGAAGGTATTGTAACCGTATAGGCAATGCAGCATTTTCACTGAATGGCGAAACCTACAGGCTGGCGGCGAATAACGGCCCCAATAACCTGCACGGGGGATTGAAGGGTTTTGACAAAGCCTGGTGGCATGCAGAAAAAAACGAACAGGATAATACTATTACATTTTCATACAGGAGTATTGATGGTGAAGAAGGTTTTCCGGGAAATCTTGATACTACTGTTGTTTACAGGCTCGATAATGACAACCGGGTAACAATAGAATATTGTGCTACCACCGACAAAGCAACTCCTGTAAATCTTACCAGCCATTGTTATTTTAATTTATCTGCCGGAAAAGCAGCTGATATCCTGGAACATGATCTTTACATTGCAGCCACTGCCTATACTGCTGTTGATTCCGATCTTGTTCCCACGGGGGAGATCAGCCCGGTAATAAATACCGCCCTTGATTTTTCAATTCCGAAAAGAATAGGTCGCGACATCAACCTGTTGCCCGATGGCTACGATCATAATTTTGTGCTGGAAGAAGAACGCAAACAGGCTGCAGTTGCATACGATTCGCTTACCGGCAGGCTTATGGAAATGTTCACCACAGAACCAGGATTGCAATTCTATTCAACCAATTTCAATTTTCCTTCTCCTGCCGACCCCACTGTTGAAGTAAAACACCGGGCTTTGTGCCTGGAAGCACAGCACTTTCCTGATAGCCCTAATAAACAGGGTTTCCCGGGCACCATACTTCACCCGGGCGAAAAATACAGCCAGGTGACTTCATATCGCTTTTCAACGAGGTAATTCCTTTACCAGGTAAAACGAGGTAATTCCTTTACCAGGTAACATATAAATAAAAAACCTGCCGGAGCGGCAGGCAATAAATACACATGGATCTTAAAGCCGGGCAGTAAGCTTTTTATATTAATAAGGTAAATAATTTCAAATACTGCAACTGCGTGATCAATTTAATATAACCGGAGTTTTGAAGGATTAGCCTGAACCAGGTGTGATGAAGGTATGCTCTCTGTAAATAGAATTTCTGGCAGTAAAAGTATTGAATATAGCACGCCGCTGTTTTTTGTTTCTGCACAATTAATACACAAACCCGTCATTTTATTGTAATATCTGGCAGAGGGCGTGGCCCGGTTCTTGATTATTTATTTTTTAGTCGTAACTTATAATCAATTGTTACTCCCTGCAACCGAGCCTGGATCCCTCACATTCTAAAACATAGCGTTATGAAAACCTTTCATTCACCCCACATTAACAAGAGAAAGAAAACAATTGAGTTTTACATTCAGAACGACAAAGCCCGACAGATATCTCTTGCAGGTTCTTTCAATAATTGGGCACAGGATGTGTTGCTTATGAAGCAGGACAAAAATGGTGTGTGGAAAATAGAAATCCCTTTGTTGCCAGAGGGCAGGTACCATTACAAATTTTTCCTGGATGATAAGATGTGGATGGAAGATATTGACAATCCATACCGGGAGCCTGATGGCCTCAGTGGGTTCAACAGCGTGTTGTTTGTTGAACAAAATGTATAGTTTTTTCCCCGCTTTCATAAAAACTTTTTGCAGGCACTCTATGTATGCCTGCTTTTTTTATGTGTTTTTTTGCGGCCCGGCAATAAAACAGTTTTGTTGTATCGTTCCATTCTTACTGCAATAGAATAAATAATTAATTTGCAGGCTGCACCATTATTATCAACTCACCAAACAGGTTGTATGAAATTCAGTTATTGGCTATTGTTTTTTGTACTTGTATTTACTTACAATTCATCCATCAGTCAGCAGGTTGATATCTCCGGAACTGTTTCCAACAGCAAATCACAACCTATAGCACAGGCTTCTGTTTACCTGCTGAACAGCAACCAGGGAGCTGTAACCGATGAACATGGAAATTTTTCGATCAAAAGTCTTGCGCCAGGCAGTTATGAATTGCAGGTATCATGCATCGGTTATGCCGCTGTTAGCAGAGAGATCATGATCGGCAAATCCGGCAACACAGCGCTGAATTTTACTTTGCAGGAAGAAAGTATGCAACTTGGCTCCGTACTGGTAAGCTCCGAAAAAAGAGAAGCGTTCGCACAAAAAGTACCGGTTTCTGTTACCAACATCTCTGCCAGGCAAAGCCGGGAGCTACGCCTCTGGAACAGCAGTGAACTTACCGCTGTGGTTCCAAACTTATATGCAGCTTCTTCAGGTGATGACCGCAATGTTACCGGCATCAGGGGAATTGCAACCACTTCGTACGATCCTGCCGTAGCAACTTATATTGATGGAGTGAATCAATTCAGTCTCGACACATACATCGCTGCGCTTTCCGATATAGAAAGAATTGAAATACTACGCGGGCCACAGGGCTCATTGTATGGACGCAATGCCATGGGAGGCGTTATTAATATTATCACCAAACAACCGGGCAACAGTATTTCCGGTTTTGCAGAATTAAACATCGGCAATTACGCACAACAACGATACAGTGCCAGCATCCGTATACCAATCTACTGAAACAAACTTTATATAGGTGCATCTGGTGTTTATGATTCAAGGAATGGGTTTTATACAAATACTTTCTATAACAACAGGTTTGAAGACCAGCATGGATTCATGGGCAATTATTACCTGAAATTTATCCCCGGAAAAAACTGGAACATAACGCTTAATGCCAAACACAGGAACAACCGAAACAAAGGACCATTCCCGCTCGTAAATGGTTTGGATGAAGCCCTGGGCAATCCTTTTGTGTTAAGCCAGAATGCTACGGCAACTATGATCGATAATACCTTCAACACTTCATTATCGGTTACACATACCGGCACGAAAATCAATTTCAGTTCGCAAACAGCTTATCAATCGAATTACAGGTATTATAATAAACCCCTTGATGGCGACTTCTCCCCCATTGATGGCGTAACGATCATCAACAATTATGGTAAAGATTGGAACAAGGTGAAAGTATTTACTGAAGAAATCAAATTCAGCAACCCGGCTTCAGCCACAGGAAAATTAAAATGGGTACTGGGATCATACTTTTTTTACCAGGACAATCCTGTAAAACAAACCACGCATTTCGGTGCAGATGCATTGTTGGTTGGCGCTCCCGATACTGATTTTGGCGTTATCAATACTACTAAAGGAAAAAGCTGTGGCATCGCTTTTTTCGGGCAGGCTAATTATCACATCAGCAAGAAGCTGCAACTCATTGCCGGCCTCCGTTATGATCATGAGAAAAAGAAATACAATGTACTCGGCCAATACCAGAAAGATCCTGACCCTAATCCTGTTTTTGATACCCGGCCGGATACAAGCGCCAGTGTTAGTTTCAATGCAATATCACCAAAGATCGGGCTTGCTTTTTCAATCACTGATCAAACCAATACTTTTATTTCATACAGCCGGGGTTATCGCACGGGCGGACTTACATCTTTGTCATCCGATCCATCTCAACCACCGCTCTATCCTTACAAACCCGAATACAGCAATAATATTGAACTCGGGATCAAAAACAATTTACTCAACAACCGCCTGCAATTCAACATTACGGGATTCATCACTACGGTAACAGATGCACAAGTTCCCACGCTTATTCTGCCGGATGCCATCACTGTTACCAAAAATGCGGGCAAACTGAGTAGTAAGGGCATTGAGTTGGAAATTGCGGCCACTCCATTGAAAGGATTTCAGTTGAATTACAATTTTGGCTATACGGATGCAAAGTATAAGAATCTGAAGCTTTCGCAGAATGGCACTTCTGTTGACCTGGATGGAAAAAGACAGATCTATACGCCTGAATCAACATCCATGCTGGCATTGCAATACCAATATGCTTTTGGAAAGAAACAGTCATTAAAATTACTGGCACGCGGCGAATGGGTTTACATCGGGCAACAGTATTTTGATCTTTCCAACAACATCAGGCAATCCGATTACAGTTTATTCAACATGAGGTTTGGGATAAGTTATAAGCAATACGGCGTTTATTTCTGGGGAAGAAACATGTCTGATAAAAAATACATTGCCTATGCTTATGATTTTGGCGCCATTCATTTGGGAGCACCCGAAACTTATGGT
>JAFDXA010000326.1 GCA_018268185.1 Bacteroidota bacterium | reverse complement strand
TCCTTTTACAGACGAGGCTTCCATTCACAACGCCATTACCTGTTGTTGTGTTATGCTGCAGCTCGGTATTGCCGTTAATGCCATTGCTACGCATATATATCAATTGCGTCCTGTTGAAATGCGGCTTGAACTGAAAGAAGGCATCAATAACTGTTCTGTGATCAATGACAGTTACAGTGCTGATCTGAATTCGCTCAGTATAGCGCTTGACTTTTTATCTCAGCAACAGCAACATGCGAATCGTACGGTGATACTCAGCGATCTCTTGCAATCAGGCTATGAACCAGGAACGCTTTACAAACATATTGCCGGAATATTATCGCACAGGAAACTGTTTCGTTTCATTGGTATCGGCCCGGAAATATCTGCACATGCGAAAGCTTTCGCGGCTATCAGCAACAGCACTTTTTTTGAATCCACGGAAGCATTCCTGAAACAAATACCATCACTGCACCTGCGTGATGAAACCATCCTGTTAAAAGGAGCCCGTGTTTTCAGGTTCGAAAAAATAAGCCAGGTACTGGAACAGAAACTCCATGAAACGGTGCTGGAAATTAACCTGAATGCATTACGCAATAACCTCAAGCAATATGGTGATCTGCTGAACAAAGGCGTAAAACTGATGGCGATGGTGAAGGCTTTCAGTTATGGAAGCGGCACTTATGAAATTGCCAGCCTGTTGCAACATGCAGCGGTGGATTACCTGGCGGTTGCTTATGCAGATGAGGGCGTGTCGTTGAGGAAATCGGGTATCCGTTTGCCCATTATGGTAATGAACACAGAGAAGGCCGGCTTCCGGAATATCGTGGATTACAAGTTGCAGCCGGAATTGTATTCTTTCGGCATACTGGAAGCATTTGCTATGTTCCTTCAACAGAATCATATTGAACAATACCCTGTTCATATCAAACTTGATACAGGAATGCACAGGCTCGGCTTTCTGCCGGAAGAAATTGAAACATTATGCAGCTACCTGCAGGAACAAAACTGCTTCAGGGTTGTTTCGGTTTTCTCTCACCTGGCAGCGAGCGATGAAACAGCTCATGATGCATTTACCCGCCAACAGGCGGCACTGCTCAACCAGATGGCGGGGCAGATTGAAAAGGCTGTTGGATATACGGTGGTCAGGCACATTGCCAACACATCGGCCATTCATCGCCACCCGGAAATGCAACTTGATATGGTACGTTTGGGCATAGGATTATATGGTGTTGATTCAGGATTGAAACTTCAGAATGTTACCACGCTTAAAACAACCATCTCACAGATAAAAAAGGTAAAGAAAGGAGAAACAGTTGGTTACAGCAGGAAAGCCGTATTGAATAAAGACAGCGACATTGCCGTAGTGCGTATCGGTTATGCAGACGGGTATCCAAGAGTGCTGGGCAATGGAAGTGGAAAGATGTTACTGCATGGGCAACTGGTTCCGGTGATCGGGAATGTGTGTATGGATATGACCATGCTTGATATTACGGGTGTAGAAGCTGAAGAAGGTGATGATGTGATCGTTTTCGGAGAGAAATTACCGGTATCCGATGTGGCATCCTGGGCAGGTTCCATACCTTATGAAATGCTTACCAATATTTCCCAACGGGTAAAGCGCATCTATTACGAAGAATGATAATTTTTTGTTTAGAAAGCGGGGAGATAATACAGCTCAGGCCTAATACCATATCTTTGCGCACTTACTAAATACAGACTTATTCAAACCTAAGGATGAAAGCAAAACATGTAATTCTGATCATACTATTGATCGTTTTGGGCGACCAGGCGTTGAAGATCTATATCAAAACAAATTATCAGCTAAATACATCACACAAAGTAATCGGCAACTGGTTTCAGCTCTATTTTGTTGAAAACCCGGGTATGGCTTATGGATGGAAGTTTGGTGGAAACTTCGGTAAAATGGCACTCACCATCTTCAGGCTGGGAGCAGTAATATTCGGAACATGGTACCTGGGGCGTATCATCAGGCAGCAATACCACAAGGGATTTATTTTCTGTGCAGCCCTTGTATTTGCAGGAGCATTGGGTAATCTCATCGATTCCTGTTTTTATGGGTTGATATTTGATAAGGGGATGACTTTTAGCCAGGCCGCCAATGAATATGTTTCTTACAATGGGCTGGCCGTATTTTCAAAACAGGGTTATGCAAGCTTCCTGCACGGAAACGTAGTTGATATGCTTTATTTCCCGATCATCAAAGGACACTTTCCTGCGTGGATACCCAAATGGGGCGGTGAGGATTTTATCTTCTTCAGCCCGATATTCAACATCGCAGATGCCTCGATCAGTATTGGAATCATCAGCATTTTAGTTTTCCAGAACAGGTTTTTCAGGCATCAGCATCACGATCAAACGCATCATACTGTAGAGACGAAGGCGTTGGCAGATGATGCATCGCATATTTCCTGAGAAAAAACTAAATTTATCATACAATATATTCTTCGATGAAAAATATCAGATACTTCACCGGGGCTCTGCTCCTTGCGATGCTTTTTTTTGCATGCCAGCGGGAACTTGACTTTGCGCAGGATGGTATAGCGCACGGTACTTTAAAATCAAGTAATACCGGCGATTGCCTTCCTAGTACCATCAATGGGATCTATAGGGTAGATACAGCCCTCAATTCAAGCAATTTCATTGATGTGCAGGTAGACCTTACTGCTATCGGAACATACGAGATCAAATCGGATACGATCAATGGGTATTCTTTCAGGGGTGTTGGAACTTTCGGCAACATCGGGCTAAATACGGTTCGCCTTTACGGAAGCGGTACACCACAGAATGT
>JAFDXA010000325.1 GCA_018268185.1 Bacteroidota bacterium | reverse complement strand
TGAATAGTGATCTTATCGCCGTTTGGATAACCCGGGTAGTATCTACTGAGCTTATCCTGAACAGATAATTTACCTGCTTCCTGCAGTTTCAAAACAACAGCCGCCGTGAATTGTTTTGCAATAGAAGCTACCTGGTAAATCGTATTGGATGAGTTGGCCTCCCGGGTTTCTGCATTTTTATATCCATAGCCATTGTTTAATAATACCTGCCCTTTTTTTGCCAGCAGCACAGTACCGGAAAATTTTCCCTGGCTCACGTAACTGCTGATCGCCTGCTCCAGGCGGGAAACAGTTGACTGGCTTAGCAAAACCTGGGGTGCTGCCAGGAAGAGTATTATCTTCAATATTTTTTTCATGCTGTAAAAGAAGCAACGGAAAATCTTTACTCAAAAAATAATCTATAAAGAGGGATTTATTTACTACCAAACCGCTTCCAAAATGAAACAATATGTTTCCTACCGCAAACTCAGCCCACAGTTTTTGGATCAGCCTATTACCTCTCGCCTTATGATTTGGTCAAATCCTACGCTCGTAGTAAAAAAAAGCTCACTGGTAGAAAAATAAACCTGGTTTAACAACAACATGGGATATTTGCACATGCATGCATTGGAACGGTTTTTAAAACTAAAAAACAACAACAGGTCCTTCAGGATAACTGTGCATGTAATTTTCTGGTTGATATATTGGCTGATCAGTTATTACTTCAACACGATATCACTTAACATATTTGCTTCTACTCCTCTTGCCTGGCTTGAACCATTGTGCAGTATTGTAAACCTTCTTATTTTTTATTACCCGTTGATGTATTTTGTGTGGCCCCGTTTTTTCAGGAAAGGAAAATATGCTACAGGTATGCTGCTGCTTTTTCTGCAGGTATTGATTTACACCATACTGTACGAGCTGCAGGAAAGGATGCTGATTGCAAACTGTAGTTCTTGTGCTGATATATTGGCGCAAATGCCTGCTTCTATGAATCAAGGCTTGCGGCAGACTTTATTTGAAGGCATCATGAGTTCATTTTTATCACTGGGAATCGTTTATGTACTCATAGCCCGCCTCAGCCCGGTAATTGCTTTTAAGCTATCGCTGGATTTCATAAAAGAGCGAAATGCCGCCATTGAACTGGAAAAGGAAAACATCCTGCTGGAGTTTAATTTTTTAAAATCACAGGTAAACCCGCACTTCCTGTTTAACACGCTTAACAATATACATTCGTTGGTAGTGCAGGAAAGGAAACAGGATGCATCAGCAACCATTGCGAAACTTTCTGATTTCCTGCGCCATTCTTTGTACGAAAGCGGCAGTGAAACCATTCCGCTGAGTAAGGAAATAAAATTGCTACAGGATTATATTGAACTTGAGAAGCTACGCTTGAATAAGACTGAAGCCACACTGTCTGCCAATACGAATAATACCGATATACAATTACCTCCCTTGTTGTTTATGCCCCTTGTAGAAAATGCGTTTAAATACAGCGCTGATAGCCTGCCTGCGCATTCATTCATACATATCAATATAGAACAGAACAACAACCTTCATTTTCATATCCGGAACAACTATGATCCGCAGAAAAGAAATAACCCCGGTGGAATCGGGTTAAAGAATCTCAAAAAAAGGCTGATAAATTATTATCCTGGTAAACACAGCATAGAAACAACTGATATTGAAAACACGTATGATGTTAAAATAAGTATTGAATTATGACGAGCAGAACCAATTGCCTGATCATTGATGATGAGCCGCTGGCCCGGTCGTTGATAAAAACATTCCTGTTAAAGAAAACAGGTTTTACGATCATCGGTGAATGTACCAACCCAACCGAGGCTTACGAATTGCTTTCGAATAATAAAATAGATGTTATTTTCCTCGACATACAAATGCCGGTTATTTCAGGAATTGATTTTTTACGAACGCTAAAACATCCTGCCAAAATAATCTTCACAACAGCTCATTCAAATTTTGCTGCAGAAGCCTTCAACCTGGATGCTGTGGATTATATTGTAAAGCCGATAACGGAAGAACGCTTTGAACAGGCATTGGAGAAATTGAGAATTGCCCTGCTAACCAATGAAAGCGATGATGATAAGGCGGGCCTTACCAGTCCAGCCCCTGATTATATTTTTTTAAAAACCGATGGCAGGCTTGTGAAAGTTCAGTTCGATGAAGTATTATACCTCGAAGCGCTGAAAGACTTCACCAAACTCTATCTAAAAAATGATAAAACGATTTTGGTAGGAGAACATTTGAAAGCAGTGGAGAATCTTTTCCCTGCTGCCGATTTCATTCGACCACATCGCTCTTACCTGGTTTCTTTAAAAGCCATCACCGGTATTTTCGGCAATACAATAGAAATCGGCAAAACCCAATTACCCGTTGGCGGTAATTACCGGGAGCAGTTGTTTCGGGCTTTAAATATCAGGTAGGAGATATTCTAAAGCACTAAAAAAAGGATTGATCTTCAAATTATCTAATCTCTCCTTATCATATTATAGCATTAAAACAACTCCCCCTGCTTTTTTGGCAAACTCTGAAAGGTTGACTACTTTGACTAATATTAGAACTTTCAGCATGAAACAAATCCCGGTTCGGCAAATTAAAACATCGCAGGATGAACTTGCATCGCATGGACGTTTTACAATACGCCGTATAGAAGACATAATGAAACATGCTGAGTTAGTACACAACCTGCACCGGCATGACTTCTACTTTATCCTCTGTTTGCACAAAGGAGACGGTATTCACGAGATCGACTTCAAGGAATATAAAGTTTCCAACAATTCCATTTTCATTTTGCGGCCCGGCCAGGTGCACCAACTGAATTTGAAACCCGGATGTACAGGCTACCTGGCTGAATTTGATTCCGGCTTTTATCATCCTATTGATAAATCCGCTGCACAGCGCTTAAGAAGGTCTGGCAATAAAAATTTCTGTGTGCTTGATCAAAGCCGATTTAAGAGACTTCATGATATTCTTGCCATCATGTTTGAACAATACCGCGACAAAGAAGAAGGATACCAGGATGCCACCAGGTCGGCTCTTGATATTTTCTTTATTGAATACCTGCGACAGAGTACGCACCCAAACAGCATTGCAAAGACTGCCGGCTCCTATTCCCAGGAACGTTATGAAGAATTTATTGAGTTAATGGAAAAGAATATCGCAACGCACAAGCAGGTAGCTCAATACACAGCATTGATGAACCTTTCTGCATACCAGTTGAATGAGATCACAAAAACAACCGTTGCCAAAACAGCTTCAGAACTGATTAATGAACATATCATTCTTGAAGCCAAAAGATACCTGCTCGCTACCTCCAACCAGGTAAAAGACATAGCCGATACGCTTGGCTATGAAGATGTATCCTATTTTATAAGGTTCTTTAAAAAACAAACCGGGGATACACCAGAAATATTCAGGCAGCATTTTAAATAAGTCCGGCCAAACTCCATCATTGTCCTACCTGTCACCCTTCTCCCGATTTTAATTTTGCTTCATAAAACAAGTAAAATGAAAATCATTATCGTTGGTGCCTCAGGTACCATGGGCAAACATCTCACGAATGCATTTAAAAATGAGCATGAAGTAATCACAGCTGCCACAAAAGGCTGCGATATAAACGTTGATATCACTTCCCCGGAGTCGATAGAGAACATGTATAAAAAAGCCGGGGCCTTTGATGCCCTGGTATCTACTGCTGGTCCCACTTTTGTTGGTCCGTGGAGTAAACTCACTGATAAGGAGTTCAGAAAAGGCATTGATGGCAAGATGATGGGCCAGATCAATCTTGTACTGATCGGGCAGCATTACATTAACCCCAGAGGTTCGTTTACGCTGATCACGGGAGCTTTGTCGCACGACCCACAGAAAAATTTTGCCAATGCTACTGCTGCGAACGGTGCTGTAGATGCCTTTGTAAGATCCGCAGCCATTGAACTTGAAAATGGTATCCGGATCAACACTGTCAGCCCTACTGTTATCGAAAACTCCCCACAATATTTTCCTTTCTTTCCTGGAGACATACCGGTAACAATGCTACAGTTGGAATATGCTTTCCGCAAAGCCATATTCGGCGCAAATACGGGCCAGGTCATCAAACCCGGTTAAAAGCAAAATTTTCTTTTATAAATGCTTACTTTCAATACGGGAATTCAATAACCGGTGCTGGCACTATTGTCAGCACTGCTATTTTTCATCTAATAGAAAGTAAATCGTTTGAAAAAATCTATTGCTTATTTCGCATTTTTAATTTGCCTTTTAATTGCAGAACAACAGGCAATAGCTCAATCCTGCGGCAATCGTCAACTGGATTCCCGGGTACAAACATTTCTTAAAATAATCGGCTATAAAGATCTCAGTCTTGAAGAACTCCGATCAACCCCTATTGCACAGATCAGGCTGGCTGGTCCACCCATGATTCCTTACCCAAAAGTGGATGTGATCCGGATGAAGATAACAGCCGACAGTATTCCCGTTTTAATTTTCAACCCGGCACATTCTAAGAACATGCCGATTATTATCAATTATCATGGCGGTGGATTTATAGCCCCGTTGATACCTGCATTGGAACATAGCCTCTGGCAGGATGCTAAAACGTATGAAGCTGTTGTATTTGCTGTAGATTACAGGGTTGCACCTGAAAATAAATTTCCGGCAGCCGTTAACGACAGCTACAATGCATTTAAATGGATAGCCCGGCATGGAACTGAATTTGGCGGAGATACAGGCCGGATCGTTTTAATGGGCCATAGTGCCGGTGCAAACCTGGCTGCTGTGGTATGCCAGAAATCAAAGAAGGATGGCATAGATGGAAAGATCAAGCTACAGGTTTTAAATGGCCTGCCCGCTGATCTTAGTCCGCAACACATGGAATCTTCCACATCATACAAAGAAAATGCTGTGGGTTATTTTCAAACAAAAGCGGCCTGCTATTTTGCCGTTGAGAATTATGCCCCGGCGCAATATGATAATCCTGAAGTATCACCAGCCTTGATACAGGATCCAACAGGTTTGCCGCCCGCCGTTATTATCAATGCCGAATTTGATCCTTTGAGAGACGACGGCATTTTGTACGCTGATAAATTGCGAAAAGCCGGGGTACAGGTGTGGGAGAAATGTTTTGCCGGACAGATTCATTTATTACTTGGACTACCTCCCAATGCCAACGAAATAAAGGAGATGGAAACCATGGTAAAAAATGCCATGAAAGAAGTTTTTAAATAG
>JAFDXA010000324.1 GCA_018268185.1 Bacteroidota bacterium | reverse complement strand
TGATTTTCCAGCAGGTCGAGCGAAGGATATTTGTAATCACGAAGATCGAGTACCGGATCATAAGGCTTGAGCTGCTGTACTTTTTCAGCCGTCATCGGTTCTTCCACCGGCTTGTCTTCCACTTTTTTGATTTCCAGTTCCAATGGTGACACCGTATTGGCAACCGGCTTTTGTTTTACCGGCGGTACTACCGGGGCAGGGATCACTTCTTCCGCTTCTTCAGCAACGATTTCCTCAACAGGTGCTTCCTGCTTAAGCACATTGTTCTTTTTAGAAACGGGTTCTTCTTTCTCTACAAGTTCGAGGTCATGTTTTGCTTCAGGCTGCTGAATATTCTTATCAGCCATGGCAGCATTTCCTTTCATACTGTTTCCTTTGATGCTGGCACGCACTTCATCAGCTTCTTCATCAGGCCATTCTTCTCTTGCAAAACTTTCTGCTGATGAATCTGCGGCTGCTTCTTTTTTCACAGAAGGAATTTTAAAAGCCGGGTTGAAACGCCATATCACGTAAGCCAGGAATGCAACAGCAATGATGCCGATGGTTCCGATCTTTCCTACGGTTACAAAAAGCCAGTCTTTGATCATATCACCCACAGAGCCTCCCCACGCAAAGGCATTGCCGTTCATGATCACGGAAGCTGTAACGCTGAGTACAGGCAACCCGATCACGAGGTATTTGAGGTTTCTTACAATTGAAAAAACTTTTTTTCCGAAGAACAGGTTAACACCTGCAACAAAGAAAAGCGAGCAGATCAGGTATGATGCAATTCCGAATCCCTTGTATATAAAGAAGTGTGAAATATAAGCGCCAAAGGTTCCCATGAGGTTGGCCACTTTGGTATCAGCGCCTAACAGTAATTTATATCCATGCTGAAATACCTTGTCCTGGTCTTCATCCCAGGTAAATAAATAAGATGTGAAGGCAATGAAAAACAGGAGCGCCATCAACAGGCAGATGCTTCCTGCTATTTTATGGGTGCGTTCATCCTTGAGCAGTTTCTTAACCTCAATATCCACTTCCTTTTCCTGCTTCAGTGTATCAGGCTTGGTATTTTCCTCTTTGGATTTTTGCGATTTTGCTTTATTGGCCATTTTCAACATTATATCAGATATGCAAATGTATGCAAACTGCGTATTTGCACAATATCAGGGTAAAGAAAACAACAGTAATTTATATGGCCGGGCATTCTGCTCCTGTTTACTGTTTTAATGTATTGCTGAACATTGTTTCCGTTGCTATGCAGTATCACTTAATTTATGTACGTTTGATACAAACAGTCTGTATTGAAAAGGATCTTCCTGCTGCTGCTCATCTGTACCATGTTTACAGGCGCTTTCTCTCAACAGGGAGCAGGGAATATTCCTGTAAGGATAGACTCCATCAGCAGTTCGTTGAATATTGAACAGGCTACCGGTTTCTATTTTGATAGTACAGGCAAGATACCCCTTGAGCATATCTTTACTGCAGATTTCAAAGCGCTTAATACGCTCCCATCAAAGAACAGGTTACCAAGGCGCTACCTTACGGGTACCGTATATTTAAAATTCACAGTACTCAATGCAGGGCCTGTTTCCAGGATGTATGCTTTTTACCCCGGCATACATTACAACAGCATCCATATCTTTAAACAGGAGACCAATGGCAGTTTGAATAAAATAGAACAGGCTGAAGATGGAACAGGATTCGTGCATTTTAACCCGCCAACAGCACAGCCTGTTACCTACCTCGTGGAACTTCACCTGACAAAACTTGATTTTAACCGGATGACTGCTGTATTGTTGCGAAGCAGTTATCTTGACAATTACCTTATCGAGCTCACCAGTTCATACAGGGAAAGGCGTATCGGGAGTTTTGTTTTAAGCGGCATTTTGCTGATGATGATCTTATTCACCCTGGTGAATTATTACCTGAGTAAAAAAGCAGAGTTCCTTTATAATTCCGGGTTCTCTACCTGCATGTTCCTGCTGATATTTTTCTCTTCTTATCTCAATAAACGGCCCGACTGGTTCAGTTCTTTGTTCTGGAGTTACCTGTCGCTCATGCTCCTGATCGTGGGAACTATTTTCTACCTCTTTTTTATAAGAAGGTTTATTGACACCAAAAACAAATACCCCGTTCTTGACAAATTATTCAAACTAGAAACATGGATGCTCGTGGTGATGATGTTCATATTTACCTATGTGCATTTTGAAACAGGCAACATCATTCTTGGATCGATTCTGGAGAATGCCATGAAGATACTGGCCCTTGCCGTGGGAATAGTTTTTATTGTTAAAGGATTAAAAGAAAAAGACAAGCTGATACAATACGTGGCGCTTGGAAGTGCAGCCCAGATCATTTTTTTTATCGCCTCGCTTTTCATCATACTCACCGGACTTGGCAAAGGCTCCCTGCTGGGATCTGCGTTGTTTTATTTTGAGATAGGCGTGATCATGGCTGTTTTCTTTTTCCTGCTCGGACTGGAATACAAGAACAGGCAGGAGTTGATTGAAAAAACCAAAGAAGTGGAGAAGAAAGTTTTTGAAACCCAGTTGGCGGTGATCAAAGGGCAACAGGAAGAACGGAACAGGATCAGTGCAGATATGCACGACGACCTCGGGGCCGGGATGACAACCATCAGGTTGTTCAGCGAACTCGCCAAAACAAAAATGGGCGACAATGTGATACCTGAAATTGACAAAATATCTACATCAGCAGATGAGTTGCTAAGCAAGATGAATGCCATCATCTGGAGTATGAGCAGCAGCAATGATACGCTTGGAAATACCATTGCTTATATAAGGAGTTATGCGCTTGAGTATTTCGACAATACGGGTATAACATGCAGGATCAGTTTACCGGACGACCTTCCTGACCTGGAAGTTCCGGGTACCATCCGGCGAAACCTGTTCCTGGTGGTAAAGGAAGCTTTCAACAATATTGTGAAACACTCCGGCGCCAGTGAAGTAAATATCGGGCTTACAAAAGAAGATGATGTATTCACGCTGTTGATACACGACAACGGCCGCGGTATCAATCTTGAAAAACTACGGCAATTCGGAAACGGTTTAAGAAATATGAAAAAAAGAATGGACGACGTGCAGATCGAATTCTCTATTGAAAATAATAATGGCACCGTGGTAATGCTCCGGAGAAAGATCATGCTGAACAATAACATGATGTAACCCTACCTGCTCCTGATCACTGCAAAAAACATGAGCGCCCAGCCAGCGATAAAGGCAACTCCACCGAAAGGCGTAATGGCACCAACCCAGAGATATCCTGGTTTTACTGCAGCCTGGATAAACGTGAGTACATACAGTGAACCACTGAACAATAGAATGCCGGTAAGAAACAACCTGCCTGCCCATATCAATGCCGGCTGATTGTATTCCTTATAAAGTATAGCTGTTATGAGCAATGCAAATACGTGGTAAAACTGGTATCGTACACCTGTTTCGAAGGTCGCAACAGCATGGTCGCTTACCATACCCTTGAGGCCGTGTGCGCCAAACGCACCCAGGCCTACTGATAACAATCCAAGTAAAGCTGCTGTAGTAAGAAATCCTTTGTGCATGGTATTTTATTGATCAGGGAATTTGTTCCAGGCTGTTTTCGTCAAGCGCTGCTGCATCCAGCACCAGCTTGGCCTGCCGGTAAAACGGTTCTCTTTCCTTTAATTTCTGTTCAACAAAAAAGAGCAGTTCAGCTTCATTTACATTCTTTACCAGTGGACGTTTTTCTTTTTCATCCATGATGCGCTGAAGCAGGAATGACGCCGGAGCCGTAAGGTAAACGGTAAAGCCATGCTCATTCATCCATTCCATGTTGTTGTTGAAACAAGCTGTACCGCCCCCACAGGCGATGATGCAGTTTTCATGCTCCAGCTGGTCTCTTAATATGCTTGCTTCCTTGATCCTGAAATATTCCTCCCCGGCATTGTCGAAAATATCTACTACCGATTGCCCTTCGGTTTGT
>JAFDXA010000323.1 GCA_018268185.1 Bacteroidota bacterium | reverse complement strand
TGCACTGCATTCGCAATATCTTCAGGAATCAGCATAACTGATCCTGTTCCTGAACACAACATTCTGTTGAAACTGAAAGTACCATCAGCATTTAAAGGGTATCTTGTATACTGCCAGCCTTCGTGTACAATGATATTGCCATTGCTAACCGGGTTGTTGCTGCAATCAACAACGGTTCCCGTTACTGTAGCTGATGAAGTAGAAGTATTGATGATGATGGTTCCGAGCGACAGGTTGGTATTCGTAGTAGTAACTGTTTGTGAATAGTTGGAAGATGTACACCAGTAATTGCTGAAAACTTCAACTTTGAGTTGTGCATTTGATGGAACAGCGCCCCTTACAAAGCCACTTGAATCTGTATAACCATAAGCCATACTATTATAACCGGCAGAACCCAGGTCGGTTACTCTAACCAATGTGAAAGGCATGGGGCTTCCATCGGCATTGTGAAGTGTAAGATCCAACTGAACATAATCATTAGGAAGATCACAGTTCCAGAAAGAGAAATGGCTAACAGAACCTACATAAGTGTTTCCTGTTTTTACGGCAGAACTTTCTTCTTTCCACAAGCCATTGCTTTCATCAAATGACCAGAGCGGAATTGAAGATGGAGCCGTTCCTGCGATAGAAGATGGGATCGGGAAAGTAAGGATCGCAGATTTACCGGGAGCGATCTGCAATAATTGACCACCGGAACCGGTAAGTTCTACAGCCACCATACCGAAAGTAGTGAGTCTTTTGATGGCACCTTCTGTATTGATACCACGGAGGTCGCCGGGCATGATCTGGTTAAGATCAAGAGCAACCGGGTCGATCCAGGAAGCGCTTACAGTTACCGGGCCGGTATAAGCCGCATTGCTGGCCGCTACTACCACGCCATTGGCTGGCAGGGCAATGATCATACCGCTTGAAAGTGTAACATTACCGCCTGCGGCAGCATCAATATTACCACCAACCGTTTTAGGTAAAAGTTTGATCCTGAAGAAAGCCGATTTGTTATTATCAGCGATATATGTTTTTATCCCTTTGAAATAACCTGCTTTGCTCACCGTAACAGTGGCAGCAGTTTTTACCACCTGCACATTTTTTATACTGAAATAACCATACTTATCGGTAGAAGCAGTGCTGCCTCCTGCAGACACAACTGCATTTTCAACCGGGGCGTTGTTCTCATCTATAACAAAACCGGAAACAGAAGAAGTAACTTTTGTGCTGAGATCCGGGGCAACATTGTTGCTGCCACCCAGGTCGGAGTTCACTTCTTTCTGGCATGACAGGAAAAACAGCACAGCAAGTAAAGGAAGGATCGCTTTGATCATCTTACTGCGGACTACTGATAAAATTCGCATAAACTTGGATTAAGGTTGTTAGTTGATTTGTTGATATAAGCTTAGAGGCCATGGTTTTTGTTAATGTTGCCTGCAGGAAAAAATATTTTAATGTTTTATATGCTGCAGTTCACCCAGCCGGCGTCGAAATGGGCATTGTATTTTTTATAGAAGTTGATGGCGGGGTCATTCCAATTGAGCACCTGCCAAACCATGCCGCTGAAATTCCTCGACCTGCATTCTTCTATGAGCTTGTCGAACAGCAATTTACCTAATCCATTGCCCCTCATTTTTTCAGTCACCAGGATGTCTTCCAGGTACATGCGTTGCCCCTTCCAGGTGCTGTAGCGGATGTACCAGAGGGCAAACCCCTGTACGATGCCGTCAACTTCTGCCACGTAAGCCCACCAAACGGGGTTGTTGCCGAACCCGCTTTCAACAAAATGGTCGAATGAAACAGTTACCTGGTCCGGGGCTTTTTCATATTCTGCCAGTTCCACGATGAGTTCCATCATCCTGGGGCAATCTTCTTTCACAGCATTCCTGATGGCAATATTCATATCCAGATGTTTGATCAGAACGCTGAAAATACAAATAATCTTCTTTTTGATGGTAATATTAAGGACAACCCTAACTCCAGATTTGCTGAAGTTCTATAGCTTAATGCCAATTAAATAACAGTTTTACTTAGCGATATTGTATCATATTGATTTCAATTTTATTTTTTGATACAGTTTTGTATCAATTTTCAATTGCAATTTTTTGTGGCATTTTCTATTTAATATTTTTTGTATCATTTTCAAATCCGGATTTTTTGTGTCATTTTTTGGATTCAATTTTTTGTAACAATTTTTTGCTTCAGAGTTTTGTGTCATTTTTTTATTTCATTTTCAAAATGTTACAAAATATTTTAACCAAAAGGGGCTTCAGTTAATATGCAGTTTTGCAAAATTGCGGTCATACGGAATAAACCTCAGTAACAAATGCTGCAAATACGCACAGCTAACGTTGTAAACAGCAATATTTTTTAGTGAGGCTTCAATTACTAAAGAAAGTTCAGGTCTGGATTAAGAAAATTCAGAAATTGCAGTAAAAAGATGTAAACTTCATTTCAGGAGATGTAAACTCCCCATCAACGAACATGAAAAAACTTCTACTTTCATACGCTGCTTACAACCTCTGGGCCAACCAACGGATACTGGATGTGATCCTTAATCTTACGGATGAGCAGATCAACCGTGAAATTGAAAGCAGTTTCAGCAGCATCTTCAAAACGGTTGCCCACATGTGGGATGCAGAATCGCTTTGGTGGCAAAGGGTGAAGATGATGGAGAAGCATGAAAGGCCCAGCGATCATTTTACCGGAACGATCACCGAAATGGCAGATCATCTTATCAAACAATCAAAGCAATGGAAGGAATGGGTTGACCTGGCTACGGAAGCTGCTCTTGAACATGAATTCATCTACCGCAATACCAAAAAGGAACAATTCAAACAGCCCGTATCAGAAGTGCTGCATCATATCTTTAATCATGCT
>JAFDXA010000322.1 GCA_018268185.1 Bacteroidota bacterium | reverse complement strand
AAGTTTTGCGCAATTCCTTTTTCAGTATTTCAGCTCATTGAACAATACTCCATTGGATGTTGTTTATCGTAACATGGAATCAATCAAAGGGAAAAAGATATTGCTTGTTGGAGCAACCGGTGGCATCGGATCCAGGCTTGCGTCATTGCTTAGTGGCTCCGGCGCTGATCTGTTCATCACTGGCAGATCACAGGATAAATTAAAGAAAGTAGCTGCGGCGATAAACCTGCCAGAAGAAAAATTCATGAGCTGTGATATTACCGACAGCAATGCTGTTGCCCGGCTCAATCAACATTATTTCCAAAGCAACCAGGGGATAGATATACTGATCAATGCTTCCGGTATCGGGATCATAAAACCCTTTGAGGAATTGACCGAAGAAGAATTTCTCCAGTCTGTAAATACCAACCTTTTCGGTGCCTGGCTATTGATGAGGTCATTTGTGCCTTCCATGAAGGAAGCTAAAAAGGGATTGGTAATAAATGTACCCGGCGTGCTTGGCAAAGTGCCGATGGCGGGTGCGGCTGCATACAGCGCAACAAAGTATGGACTCGTTGGGATGACCCAAAGCGTCAGGGAAGAAATAAAAAGAACAGATATCAGGATCACCAACCTGTTCCTGGGAGGAGTGGATTCTGCTTTCTGGAATACGATCAACCTGCGGGTACAAAGAGATAAAATGATCATGGCCGACGAAGCCGCCAAAGCGATCTGGTTTCTCTGCCAGCAACCATCAAGCGGCGTGATCAGTGAAATGGTATTACAGCCATTCAATCACCAGGCAATTTAAAAGCAAACAGTTCAATTAATTATTTGGTTATTCATTATCCTTTTCTGAATTTCGGTTTCCAATTAATTGTTTGCTGAATGATATCTTTTGATAATACCGAATACGCCTTTGCATATAAATCAACCGAAGAATTAAAAAAAGCGAATTTCCTTTTCTCTGCGATGGGCAGTCCTTTCCTGGTTAACCTCGGATTGAAACTCACACCGCTGGCCATCAAATTTCATATTCCGCTTTCAAAAAAGATCATACGCAATACCATATTCAGCCAGTTCGTAGGCGGCGAAACACTGGAAGAAACAGCCGCTGTAGTGAACAGGCTTGAAAAATACAAGGTACAGGTGATACTCGATTACGGTGTAGAAGGTGGCGAGAATGGAGAAGTGGGCTATGATCATGCTACTACAGAATTCATCAAGGTGATTGATTATGCCGCAACGCAAAAAAACATTCCTTTCATGAGTATCAAAGTAACCGGTATCGTAAGGTTCGGGTTGCTCGAAAAAATTGATGCTGCCATGCACGAGGCTGCAGGTTCATTGATGAAACGTTATCACAAAGTAGTTGAACAATTACCCGCTGCGGAGAAAGAGGAATGGCAGCGTGTGGTGAACAGGCTTTTTAAAATATGTGAAACAGCCAATCGCAAAAACGTGGGCGTGCTCGTAGATGCAGAAGAGAGTTGGATACAGGATCCCGTGGATGCACTCACCATACTCATGATGGATACATATAATAAAGGCAAAGCGGTTGTATTCAATACACTTCAGTTGTACAGGCACGACCGGCTGGCATTTCTGAAAGACAGTCTTGTTGCCGCTGAAGAACGTGATTTTGTACTCGGGGCGAAGCTCGTACGAGGCGCTTACATGGAAAAAGAAAGAAAGCGTGCTGCTGATATGGGATATCCTTCACCGATACAACCTGATAAAGAAACCTGTGACAAAGATTATAACCTGGCTGTTGAGTTCTGCATCAATAATATTCAACGCATATCAGTGATCGTGGCTTCGCACAACGAATACAGCAACCTTTATACTACACAGTTGCTCGATCAGAAAGGCTTGCCGCACAATCATCCGCATGTTCATTTTTCGCAGCTCTTCGGTATGAGCGATAATATAACTTTTAACCTCGCTAAAAGCGGATGCAGTGTAAGTAAATACCTGCCTTTCGGGCCGATTGATGATGTTGTACCTTACCTCATGAGAAGGGCGCAGGAGAACAGTTCTGTATCAGGACAAACAGGAAGAGAGCTGGGTTTGATCAGGAAGGAACTGGAGCGGAGAAAGAATGGAAAATGATAAGGAAGGATGAGTAAGGTAAAATGAACAAGCGTTGAAACTAATAATCAGCCTCCATGATCTTTACTTCATATAAACCACTGAACAGGTAGATTCTTTTAGTAGCTGGTTCAATACAGCGGTAACGGGTTCTGATCTTTTCTCCTTTTCTGAATATGCGCCCGCCTTTGATCATGAACATAGCGCCTTCTTCCAGTTGTTCAACCAGGAGAAATCCTTTTTTTACATCATCATAATTCCTGAGAACGCGGAGCAGTTTTTCATCACCGCAACTGCTGGCCGCAGGATTTTTTAGTGTCTGCATCAATGCATTTTCAATATCAGCGGGAAATATTTTTTTACTCAGAAATTGCGCCAGCACCTTACTGAACTCGGCCTTCCATTCCGCGCCATGCGACTGCACCCGGTGCCCATACCTCTCGTAAGTGAAAAGATGTGCCAGTTCATGGAGCAATGTTACCAGGAAACTGTATTTATTCAGGTTTCCGTTTACACTGATGCGATGCGTTTTTCCCTGGTATGCGTGACGGTAATCACCTAGTACGGTCTGGCGTTGCCGGGTTACCGTGAGGTGAACCTTGTAATGCACCAGGTAGTGATGAACATCTTCAAAACTTCCTTCCGGCAGGTATGATTGTAATTGTAAAAGTGGAACCTCTTGCTTAGGCATTGCCCGGTTTGTGCTTGTTTATCTTCATTAATACGGCTACTTCAAGCGCAAGGTAGAGCAGGTAAAAAAACAAAACTATAAATAAGCCTCTTTTGTTGTAAGTATTCCCGCTCATGAGTACATAAGAGAGTACAGCAGCAACACAGATAAGCATCTTGGTCATCATGCCTGCCATCACAGTTCTCACAAATGCATTGGGGTTGTTGGTTCTGAATCCCTTGCTCTGGATGAATATTGAAAGGATACTTATAATAAATAGTATCACATTACCGGTAAGCAATACTTTTTTATCAATGTTGTGCTGAATGAGAAAATCGCCGGAAAGTGAAACAAAGGAACTGATAGCGACAAAAAGGCCAACGATTGGCATCAGTAGTCTGCCTGTAATACCCATGTGAATTATTTTTTTGCAGCAGTGTCTTTAATTATTTTAACGATCACTCCTGTGATGAGCAGCAAAGGTAAAACCCAAACAGCTAATGGTGTCTTTAATTTCAGCCATTCATCAAGTTTTATACCTGCGTACACGGCCAGCCCGATGCCAACGAGGAACTGTGTGGCCAGTCCTGCATATTTCCAGAGAAGATTATTATTTGGTTTATCCATTTGATGCTTTTCCAAGATCGGCGCTCAACTCAACAATATTGGCACCCATCTGGCATTCGCCATTGAAACTGGCCGTTGCCTCAATCTGCAGCTTATTGGCCTGGATATCGCCTTCAACAACTGCTTTACCGTGCAGGTGGAGGAGGTCGTTCACCTTAACTTTCCCAAGTACCTTGCCAAGTATGTCTGCCTGGTTGGCGATAATATCTCCTTCAACAACGGCTTCGGGGCCAAGCAGGATCTTTGAACGGCAGGTGAGGTTTCCCTTTAAAATGCCGTCAATGCGTATATCTCCAACACTATCAATATTGCCATGGATCACGGATCCGGCGCCAATAATGGTGGTTGAGCCAACAGGGGTATCATAGGAAGACCTGGATTTTGAGCTGAACATAAGCACATGTTTTGGTGAAAAAAGCACATTGTTCAGTCTGCTAACGTTTTTTTTGGCATTTT
>JAFDXA010000321.1 GCA_018268185.1 Bacteroidota bacterium | reverse complement strand
TGAATTCAATGCCGATGCCATAAAAACTTCCGGCAATGTCTTCATTCACGGCATCCAGTTCACTGGCAGGAATATAAACGGAGTGGGGGTCGAGTTTGGCCAGCAGCGCATTGATGGCTGTATCAGAAAGCGCTTCCAGGTTAACCGTATCTACATATTTATTATTGATGAGGTTCAGGATCTCCTGGATAGGTAATTGTTTTTCCCGGTAAAAAAATGGCTTGCCGGGGATTTCATCCCTCATTTTAAAACCAATGAATATTCCCACGATCATGGTGATGGCAAACAGCAAGGGCAACCAAACCTGTAATTTCTTATTGTTCATGTTCTGACTTAAGTATGCAAAACTTTTTCATTGTTCGCATCATTCGGATTGCGAAGGTAAATTTTTGTTATTAACCTGAATATTTTTGTATGTTATAACCTGAATTGTTATACCTTAATATATTATTTAGAAACCTCAGTATGCCAGTAAAACTTATTGCCGACAGCGGCTCCACCAAAACAGAATGGTGCCTGTTAGACGGAACCAAAAAGAAAAAGATCAGTACACAAGGCCTCAGCCCTTATTTCCTAACCAGTTTGCAGATCAGGGAGATTCTTGAAGAAGAATTGCTTCCCAAGATCAGGCAGGCCGATCCGGATGAAGTTTATTTTTACGGAACAGGCTGCAGCAATCCTGCCAATGTGAAGATCGTAAAAGATGCCATCAACGCTGTTTACCGGAAAGCAAAAGTATCTGTTGAACACGACCTGATGGGGGCTGCCAAAGCCCTCTGCGGCCACCAGAAAGGAATAGCCTGCATCCTTGGAACCGGTTCCAATTCCTGTTATTACAACGGAAAGAAAATTGTGAAAAACAGTCCGGGCCTCGGCTACGTACTCGGCGATGAAGGCGGTGGCGCCTACCTCGGTAAAAAAGTGATCCAGTATTTTCTATACAATACTTTTGATGCCGACCTGATGGATCGGTTCCATGCCCGCTTCAATACCAACGCAAACGAAATTCTTGATGCGGTTTATAAGCAGCCACTGCCGAACAGGTACATGGCCGGTTTTACCTCTTTCCTGGTAGAGAACCGGGGGCATTATATGATCGAAAATATAATCGAAGACGGTTTCAACGATTTCTTCTTCAACCACATTTATAAATACCGCGAAAGCTGGAGCATGCCCATCAATTTTGTGGGAAGTGTGGCTTATGGTTTCCGGGATGTGCTGGCCGATCTTTGCCATTCGTATGAACTGCAGCTCGGTAAAGTGTTGAAAGCTCCCATGGATGGTTTGATCCAGTTCCACAAATAATTTATATGGCTTTTCAGAAGATCACGGAGTCGGATTCCCTGTACAGGCATCTTGAACAGATGAGTGTGCAGGAACTGCTTACTCATATCAATGAAGAAGATCAGAAAGTTCCGCTGGCTGTTAAGGCAGCTATTCCGCAGGTTGAAAAACTGGTTACGGTGATTGCCGACAGGATGCTGGCTGGAGGCCGGTTGTTTTATATTGGCGCCGGAACCAGCGGCAGGCTGGGTATTGTAGATGCCAGTGAATGTCCGCCTACCTTCGGCATTGCGCCGGGGTTGGTGATCGGTATCATTGCAGGCGGACAGAAAGCCATAACAGAAGCAGTTGAATTTGCAGAAGACGATGAAGAAAAGGGTTGGGCCGATCTTCAGCAATACCATGTTTGCGATAAGGATGTTGTGCTGGGGATAGCAGCCAGCGGAACCACGCCTTATGTGATCCATGCCCTGGCAAAATGCCGGGAAAACGGGATCATAACCGGCAGCATCACCTGTAATCCCGGGGCTCCCATCAGCAGTTGTTCAGATTTCCCGATAGAAGTGCCGGTGGGGCCGGAGTTCATAACCGGCAGCACCCGCATGAAGAGCGGAACAGCCCAGAAACTGGTGCTGAACATGATCTCCACCGCAGTAATGGTGCAGTTGGGCAGGGTAGAAGACAATAAAATGGTGAACATGCAGCTTACCAACGACAAGCTTATCGACAGGGGTGTAAAGATGGTGATGCAAAAACTGGGCGTAGTTGATTATGAAAAAGCCAGGGAATTGCTTCTTCATTATGGATCTGTTAAAAAATTGCTGGAAAGCCGCCAGTCGTAAAATTTTTTTGAAAACATGGGCTTACTATTGTAAATTAGTTTTCGAATCATCTAAAAATAACTCACTTATGAACATCAAAACTTTACTCACTTCAGGATTTATGCTCGCCACCCTGGCATCAAATGCGCAAACCAATAAGGCTTATGCAGTTACAGGAGATGGCAATGGAGACTTTATGTGGATGAATATCCGTGAGGTTGACCTCGGTTCAGGCCAGGTTAAAAACACCTTGTTCGAGCGCAGCAAAACGGATTACCTGCTGACAGATATACTTTCTAAAAAAACTTTCGATCAGAAGCTCAGTGGCACCAGCCTTGGTTCAAGCGCTTATCCAACGGGAACCATGGTGGCAGCCAGCGCTTACGACAGGAACTCAAACAAACTCTTCTTCATCCCGATGCGTTTGGGTGAACTGCGTTGGCTGGATCTTGATGCCAAAGGTGGAGCCGCTAAATTTTATACCGTTAATTCTTCTGTATTAAAAGTAGCTGCTGATCCAAGAGATGAAGCTAACAATGTTACCCGTATGACGATCGGCGCTGATGGTAATGGTTATGCTATTACCAACGATGCCAATCACCTGATCAGGTTTACTACAGGAAAAACACCTGTGATCACCGACCTGGGTAATATCATCGATGCTGATGAAAATAAAGGAATGTCGATCCACAACAAATGCAGCAGCTGGGGTGGTGATATGCTGGCTGATGCTTTCGGAAAATTATACGTGATCTCTGCCAACCACCAGGTATATGTGATCGATATCAATACCAGGATCGCTACTTTCAAAGGAGCTATTACAGGATTACCTGCAGGATATACCACGAACGGTGCGGCTGTAAATGCTGATGGCGATATCGTTATCTGCAGCGCAACGAAATTTGATGGTTATTACAAAGTAAAACTGTCTGACCTCGCTGCCGTTAAGATCGAAGGTTCTGATATCAAGTACAATGCTTCAGACCT
>JAFDXA010000320.1 GCA_018268185.1 Bacteroidota bacterium | reverse complement strand
CCCTTACGCATTACAAAAAAATAAGTAGCCGTGATATTCATGGATTTCTCCAATGCGATCACTTCTTCTATCCTGTTCATGCGGTTACTGCTCCAGCAGTTGATCCTTCTGAAAAAAGTGGCGGCATCAATAACACCCGTAAGCCATAATTTAAGCGAACGGGCTGCCAGTTTGGGAACATACAGATCGGTGAAGAAATGTTCCGACCAGGTAAGATGATCAACGTCGTGTGATACAATAATTTTCAAAGCAATACCCGATTATATATCAATCGCTTTTATTGGTGAAATGTGTTACCGCTAAAATGATTGAGTTTGTACTCTGATTTTTAAGCGAGCAGCTTAAAAAATCAGCTGACTGGTTATTTACACATTTAACTGATCAGTTGTTACTTAATTGATTTAAGTATGCTGATAATCTGCGAAGATGTAGTTCCGTCTCCATAAGGATTCACCGCTTTTGCCATCTGGTCGTACATACCATTTTCATTGGTAAGCAGTGCATGCAAATTGGCAACGATCACATCTATATCTGTTCCTACCAGTTTTGCCGTGCCTGCTTCCACACCTTCTGTTCTTTCTGTTACTTCACGCATTACCAGCACCGGCTTGCCCAATGCAGGCGCTTCTTCCTGTATGCCGCCTGAATCGGTAAGGATCACATTGCTTTTTTCCATCAGCCAGATCAATCTTGCATAATCCAACGGTTCAATAAGATAAATACCCGGCTGCTCCGCCAATTTCCTGTTTACCACTTCCCTTACGTTTGGATTGAAATGAACCGGATAAACGAACTGAGCTTCCGGATGCTGTTGTTTTATAATAAGAATGGCATCACAGATATTTTCGAACGGTTTGCCGAAACTTTCCCTGCGATGCGCCGTAACAAGTACTACAGGTTTTGAAAAATCGAGATAGTTGAATTCATTGCTGAAATCAATCGATCGTGCTTTCAGGTTTTCAAGTCCGAGAAGTAAGGCGTCCACAACCGTGTTGCCAACTACAAATACGTTCTTACTGATATTTTCTTTTTCCAGTGATGACCTCGACAATGAAGTTGGTGCAAAATGATAATCTGCAATTGCGCCTACCAGTTTCCTGTTGGCTTCTTCCGGGAATGGAGAAAATTTATCACCGCTCCTCAACCCGGCCTCGAGGTGAGCGATCGCACATTTTTCATAAAAGGCTGCGAGAGCGCCAATGAATGCAGTTGTTGTATCGCCCTGTACAAATACGATCTCAGGTTTAAATTCCTGTAATATGGGTTGGAGCCCTGTTAAAGCGCCTGCAGAAACATCAAACAAAGTCTGGTTGTGTTTCATGAGGTTGAGATCGTAATCTGCTTTTATCTCAAAAAAATCAAGTACCTGTTGCAGCATTTCCCTGTGCTGACCGGTAATGCAAACGCGAAGTTCAAAATAACTGTCCTGTTCCATCATCTTGATCAATGGAGCGAATTTGATTGCTTCGGGGCGGGTGCCCATGATGATCAGTACTTTCATGCTTTTGCGAGGATATCTTTATAATAACCGGAATATTTTATTCCGAATGTTTTGCTGTTGAATTTTGTTTCTACGGTTTCTCTTGCCGCTTTACCCAATGATTGGATCATCGCAGGATTCTCAATAACATGCTTTAACTGCTGATACAATCCTTCTTCATCATTGGTAGTACAGAGCAAACCATTAACACCGTGTACAATAACTTCAGGTACACCGCCAACAGGGTTGGCTATGATGCAGTTTGCCGTAGCCGCTGCTTCCATAGCCACGTTGGGCATTCCTTCTTCGAGGCTGGGGATGAGTGCAACATTGCCACTTCTGTGAAAACCCGCAATGGATGATGGTGCGATCTTGCCAACCAGTTCAATCCATTCCGGATGTAGCAAAGATTGTTTCCATGTTTGTACCATTTCAATATCAGAATCAGGGCCGGCGAACAACAACCTGGCTTCTGTTGTTGCTTCCGCATCAATGCGGCTCCATGCTTTCATCAGGTTTATACCACCTTTGGTATTTCTGCCATGGGTGAATGTAGTGTAATCAGGCAGCCCGCCCAGGAAATAGAATACAGGTTTTTGTGTTTGTGTTGAAGCCGAAAAAAAAACACCTGTATCAACACCACGATAAATAACCCTGCTGTTATTGTGAGGCCCGAATAATGTTTGAAATTTCATTTCCAACGAGCAGCTGTTGAAAGCCACTGCATCCAGTTTTTGTTTCCAGTTTCGCATCCAACTCCTTTTATAAAAACGGATGATATCCTGGTTCAGGTCTCCCCCGATAAACTGGGCCAGCAGTTTAAATCCGAATTTCTTTTTCAGCCATGCCGCCGGAATGGCAAGATTTCCGTCTCCGGCGTGTACAACATCAGCCTTCTTAAAAATAGCTGCTGCCAGTAATTTTGAAAAAAAATAAAACAACCTGTTGTTCGTGTAATACAATTTACTTTCCATGAAAGGAATGTAAGGGATACACAGAATAATTCTTTTGAAACCGTTCTCCTGTATCTCTTCCTTCAGTTTTCTTCCTGGTTTAAATAAACGGAATTGAATAACGGTTAATGAAACATGATCTTTGAGTGCATTGGCTGCCCGCTGATGAAAAACACCATGCGAAGGATTGTCGGGTGTGGGAAATCCACTGGCCAAATAAACAACGTTAAGCGAAGCGTTATTCAAAGCAAAATTATTCCGGTGATTGTGTGATTATATTCTGTGATTGTACAGGGAACCGACTAAGCAAGTTTAAGTTTCTTTTTAAGCTTGGCAATTACCATATAGGCAGCAGAGCGCATTCTTGATAAAGGCGAGCCGGCATAGCGTGCAAACCTGTCGGCATACTCATTCAGTTTTTTACTTCCCGAAATTCCAGACAAAGCCCGCAACTGGCAGATGTGCAGGTTGTGATACATCGCACTTGCTATATATAATGGTTTGTTGATCCAGTACCAGCTCCAGAAACCATTGTCAAAAAACTGAACTGAATCTATTACAGACTGTACGCCTTTATTGAGATGATCTTTCACCCATTGTTCGCCACTGATGGCAGCCAGGTCGGCCAGCCCGAACAATGAGTAATTATGCCCGTTAAGAATATACTTACCACCTTCAAGATACCATACTGCATTATTCTTTTCTATCACACCTGTAATACCTTCTTTTCCGTAAGGATGACCAAATGGTATGGCAAGACGCAAAGCCGCTTTTTTATATTTATCATCATTGGTAAGGCAATAAGCCCTGCACAGTACACTGATGCTTTCTCCCTGGTTCATGGCACAGGGAGCTCCATTATCTTTTTCATCAGTATCGTAATCGAGGATCATCAGGGCACCGTTATCTCTTTCTTCGGCCATACCAATGAGGTAGTCGGCAACTTTGATCACATGAGAAGCATGTTCTTGTTTACCCGTATTCATGAATTCCTCCCAATGTGCAAAGGCAAACGAACACATGCCGGTACAAAAATGAACAAGCTTTCCTGTACGTGAAGGAAACATTGGCAAACCCTGCTCATCAAAATCAATATAATGTCCCTGGTATAACCTGTCGCGGAATGATAACGGGTAATATGATATAACGTATTTGCCCTTTGCAGCAGGATCTGTGAGCTTCCAATAATCCGGCGCCGCAGTGAAATACATTTTAAATTTGTGAAGAAAATCTTTCACTTTGAGTAGAAAGTTGAGGTTATGTACCGGTTGATAGTGTTAGTTCTGACTTTGTTCCAGCCTATTCTCCTTTGAAAGGATATAAAGAAAATATGCAAGGCTCAAATACACCGGCATGATATCCGGCCTCGAAGTAACGGTTGTTTCATCGATCGGCAAACGAAAACCATGCAGATATTCAACAGACTCTTTGAAAATAGAATACCTATCTATGTACTGCTGAAAATACTTATTTCCTGCCGCTGTAAATTTCTTGTTGAGTTTATCCTGGTAGATATTTTTGGGCGTAAATTCTTTTACCAGGTATTTTAATTTCTTCTTCAAGGGCTCGCCTTCTGTAAAACTATAACCGTAGCCTGAAACCACAGAAGCAAGTTCAGGATCCATCTTCCTGATCATGGCCTGCTGAAAGCCAAATGAAATTCCATGATGTTTGAGTGAGCGATAAGAAATCCTTGTAAGCTGGCGATCGATAAAAGGAGTGATGAAATGCCCCAATGCATTCTCTGCGTTTGTTCGCACCCCCATCAGGCTGGCTACGTATATTTCATTGTAATATTTCTGAATATCCAGTTTACTGAGT
>JAFDXA010000031.1 GCA_018268185.1 Bacteroidota bacterium | reverse complement strand
GAAAACAGTTTTGATATAATCACGCACAGCAATATGCACCAGAAGTTCATTGAAGCAGAAAGGTCAGACCTGATCCATTTCATGCAGCAATACTTCAACAACCGGTTTCTTAAATACCAGCTGATTATTGACGAAAAGGAAACCCAAACGGAACCGGCAGAACCAACACTCAATACCAAGCAGCAATTCCAGATACTCGCCAGCCAATACCCGTTGATAAAGGAATTGAAAGACCGTTTAAAACTGGACCTCGATTTTTGATCCGTTTTATTTGCAGGGTTTCACCCATTGCCTCTACCAGTAAATGCTGAACTGTACCTTCGGGCATAACCAGTACAATAGATTATTTACCTTTTTTTGCCTTAATTTCGGGCTCTAATTTTAAATCAGGAAAAACATATATATGGCAGAGGTAATTCGCATGCCCCGTATGAGTGATACAATGACAGAAGCGGTGATCGTGGGCTGGAATAAAAAAATAGGCGACAAAATCAAACCCGGCGATGTTTTGGCTGAAGTAGAAACAGACAAAGCCACTATGGAGCTGGAAAGCTATAACGAAGGCACATTGCTCTATATAGGCGTTGAAAAAGGAAAAGCAGTAAAAGTTGACGGAATCCTGGCCATTGTAGGTAAAGAAGGGGAAGATTATAAATCTTTGCTCGATGCAGGTGGCGGCAGTAATGGCAAAGTAGAAACAACAGCAGCAACACCTGCTCCAGCTCCAGTTTCAGCAGCCCCGGCTGAAAAAGTTTCATTACCCGCAGGCGCCAAAGAGATCAGGATGCCCCTGTTAAGTGATACCATGACAGAAGGAAAAATTGTTGCCTGGAATAAGAAAGTAGGTGATAAAGTTAAAGCTGACGACGTACTGGCTGAAGTGGAAACCGATAAAGCAACGATGGAAGTTGTAGGTTATGAAGAAGGCACTTTGCTGTATGTAGGTGTTGAAGCTGGCAAAGCAGCCAAAGTGAATGAGATCATTGCCATTGTAGGAAAGGCTGGCACGGATGTAAGCGCTTATGTAGCCGCAGAAAAATCCGGGGCAAATGCCGTAACAGCTATGGCTGCTTCGCAAACTACAGCACCGGCTGCTGCTGCACAGGCACAGGAAGCTGCATCAGCCGCAAATACAGACGGTAGGATAAAAGCATCGCCGCTCGCTAAAAGACTCGCTGCCGAAAAAGGTATTGATCTTTCCAGTGTGAACGGTAGTGGCGATGGTGGCCGCATTACAAAAAAAGATATTGACAGTTATACTCCATCTGTGGCGCCAACAGTTCAGGCACCAGCTAGTTCAACTGCAGCCCCGGTAGCCACATTTACTCCTGCCGGCCAGGAAGCTTACACAGATGTGCCGCTCACGCAGATGCGCAAAACAATTGCACGTCGCCTGGGCGAAAGCAAGTTCAGCGCCCCGCATTTCTATCTCACCATGGAAATAAACATGGACAATGCGATTGCTGCACGTGCTGCCATGAACGAAGTAAGCCCTGTTAAGATCTCTTTTAATGATATGGTGATCAAAGCGTGTGCGGTGGCCCTGCGCCAGCATCCGGATGTGAACAGCAGCTGGATGGGAGATTTTATCCGCCAGAACCATCACATACATATCGGTTCTGCCCTCGCTTTACCGGAAGGACTGATAGTTCCCGTGATACGTTTTGCCGATCAGAAAACTTTATCACAGATCGCCGCCGATGCCAAACAACTCTATGCCAAAGCAAGGGATAAAAAATTACAGCCAAACGAATTCAGCGGTAACACTTTCACCATTTCCAACCTGGGAATGATGGATATTGAAGAATTCACCGCCATCATCAACCCGCCCGACAGTTGTATTCTCGCCGTAGGAAATATCAGGGAAATAGTGGTTCGCAGGAACGGGCAGTTTGATGTTACCAATGTAATGAAAGTAACCCTCAGTTGCGATCACCGCAGTGTTGATGGCGCTGTGGGAGCTGCATTCCTGCAGACATTAAAGAAATACCTGGAGAACCCTGTTACTATGCTGGTTTGATCGTACACGTAAACTAGGCTGACTTAATCTACTTAAAGGGCAGGTTTTATACCTGCTTTTTTATTGAAAATTATTTTCAATAAATTTTGAAAGTTCAGAAATAGATCATATTTTTGAATCATGAAACTGACAGAAGCCAAACAACAATTCATCAGCAGCTGGGGTGCTTTCGGAACCCAGTGGGGCATTAACCGAACCATGGCACAGATACATGCTTTGCTCCTGGTAAGTCCGGACCCGATCACCCAGGACGATATCATGGAGCAGCTCAGCATCAGTCGGGGCAATGTGAACATGAACATCCGCGACCTGATCAGCTGGAACCTCGTGGAAAGGGTAATACTCCCAGGCGAAAGAAAAGAATATTTCACTGCAGAGAAAGACATCTGGAAAGTAGCCACCCAGATCATCAGGGAAAGAAAAAAAAGAGAATTAGATCCCATGCTCAAACTGCTGGGACAACTGGAAGATGTTGATGGCGATAAAAAAGACAAGGAAACAAAGCAGTTCGTGGAAATGATCGGCAGCATCAAAAAGCTGGGTAACCATGCAGATAAAGTGCTGGATGTACTCATCAAAGCTGAAGAGAACTGGTTTACCGGAAGCCTTTTGAAAGTATTTAAATAAGAATGATCAAAAGCCATGCAGTAAACATGGCTTTTTTAATAAACAATATTTTCATTTTTTTCTGAAATTTTAAAATTTACAAACATGAGAGCTTTTAAAAAAATAGACTGCTGGGTGAGCGCCATATTGATCTGCAGCTTTCTGCTGATTGCCCTTATCCGCCAGGATGAAACTTTTTTTATCGGATATTTTGTTGTGGGTGGCTGGCATATCATCAGCATGATCACCCATGGGTTGAATGAATGGTTTACAGAAAGATGGTCGCAAAGATGGGTGTACCATTGGATCGTTTTCTGGGTATTCATACTGAGCATATGCGGCATACTCATTACACCAATACTTATTTTGATGGCATACCTCATGCTTCTTATATCTCCCTTCATGGCCATTTATTATACATGGCTTTGCTTCGATGAAGTTTATGTAAAAATGAGAAGGCCTATCAGCTTGTTAAAATAAATTCTAAATACTTAAATCAATTATTATGAACCAGGTAATCATTGCGTATGTGCTATATCTTATAATCACAACCATACTTACAATCTGGGTTGCCAAAACTCTTTTTAGAAATGGTAAAATATTCCTTTATGATATTTTCCATGGAAACAAAGAATTGGCTGATAGTGTAAACAACCTGCTTCTTGTTGGCTTTTATCTTATCAATATAGGATATGCTGTTTATACTTTGCAGATAACAAGTGGTATCGGGAATGCCCAGGATATGTTTGAAAAACTCAGCCTGAAAATTGGTTTGATCATTTTGATCCTAGGATTTATGCACTTTATGAATCTCTACATTTTCTTTACCCTAAGAAAAAGAGCTATCCTTCATAAACCGATTTCAAAAGCTGACTAGAACTTGTTGCGCATTTCGTAATAATCGGGTGATCAGATAAAACATGGTTCATGTAATTTTACAAAATGTTTGATCACCCGGTTATATTATTCGATGGAGTATGCAACCTATGCAATGCTTCTGTTAACTATGTCATCAAACATGATCCGGAGGGGCTGTACAGGTTTGCCTCATTGCAGAGCAGCTCTGGCCATATCATATTACAACAGTACGGTATCCCGGTTGATGAAATGCAGTCATTTGTACTGATACAGGACAATAAGGCTTATACCCGTTCAACCGCCGCCCTGCTTGTGGCAAAAAGGCTCACCGGCCCTGTTAAATTGCTTTATGGCTTTATTATTGTTCCTCCTTTTATAAGAAACATTGTGTATGATATCATAGCCCGTTACCGCTAT
>JAFDXA010000319.1 GCA_018268185.1 Bacteroidota bacterium | reverse complement strand
GTTGTACCGTAAGACGGATTTGCATCTGGTGTTGGATTTACCAATACATTTGATGCAACAGGATTGATCACACCTTTCACTTTGGCAGCCGTAACACCCAAACCCGGAGTTAATGTACAAACCAGGCTTACACCCGGATGCGCAGGAACTGCTGTATTAAGCAATGTTGGGAATGATGCTGCCGTTGTTGGCATGTTATTGAGGAAAGTCGCTCCTGTTCCAAGAATGTGGTAAACGATCAATCCTTTTACAGTTTGTGTTGTGATGTTATTTGAACCAAGGAAACCAATAAATGCAATGTCAGGTGCATTTGGCGGAAGCAATCCTCCGGTAAGGAAACTGATCGCATTCTTCATGGCCTGGTTTGTTGGAGCAAATACAGTGAGGTTCGGACCGAAATTACTCAATGCCCAGATAAGGCTTGATGAGTTGATCGGCGCTACACCACTGTCGGCACGGGCTATGGCAGCCTTCATTATTGTAAGATCTGCATCTGTATTGATACGCTCCCACATAGCCCTTTGCGGAGGAGCAACGATGGTGGCCACATGATGTATCACACCATTGGCAGCCTGCATATCCACTCCTGTAATAGGCACATTGTTTACCCATGCCCCGTTACGTGTGGTAGGGAAAGTTGTGAGCCTTGCCAATGCACTTACAGTTGGCGCAGGATTGATGATACATGGGTATTGAAAGTTCGGGAATGTTGATGGAATACTGGTTGAAGCCAGTGATTGCGGACAGGTATTGTAACTTACCAGGCCGGCAGCTGTAGCTGCTGGAATATTGGCAGTAATAAACCCGGAGAACACAGCATCAGGTGCATTCAAAGGAACCAAACCTCCTGAGATAGCGTTGATGAACAATTTCATCCCGTTATTATCAGGAACGAACATGGTATAACTGGTTGTTTTATTATTTAGCGTTGCAGCTAACCCAGATTTGATGATAAGCCTGTAATACAGACTATCACTTGCCCTTGACTTGATGGTATCAGCCAACGCTGCATAAGTTGGAGTTCCCGGAGCCGGAGACTCAGGAAATTGTTCCAGGTCTTTATTGCAGGATGAAAAAAGGATCATTGCCGTTGTTCCGAGCAGTAAACCGGTTTTCATGCTTTTGAGAATATGTTTCATACTGAATATTTTATTTGTAAGAAATTATATTGAACCAGGATTAATAAATGTTATATCCAAAGCTGAGGTAATACAGACCACCGATCTGTGAGTTACCAACAGCATTGTAATAATACTGGTTGAATAAATTATTTGCACCGAGTTTCAATACAGATTTAGTGCTTGGGAACTTATAGCTGATCTGTGCATCCACAGTCTGGATATCAGGCAGGTTGCCGGTAGCAAAATCTCCCTGGTACAACAAAGCCTGTGTCCACCTGTAAGCTATATTGAATCCAAAACGCTTGGCTGGTCCGAAACCGGTATTTCCTATAGATGCATTCACTTTGTATTTTGGAGCATTGAAATATGCTACAAAGTTTGAAGGCACATCTTTCAGCACGTCTGAAGCAACGTTGGCGCTTACTGTGAAGTTGTTCATCAGCCTCCAGTCGATGCCGATACCAAAACCATAGGTCTTAACCTTATCAGTTGAATTAACTGGCAGTGAATACCTGTAACCATTGGCAGTATCAGCCAGTGTGATCTGTGATCCAGACAATGACTGTACAACTACTTTTCTTCCGATGAAATCCTGGTATTGCCCATAATAACCATACAGGTCGATCAACAGTTTATCTTTCAGCAACAGGCCTTTGTAACCCAGTTCAAATGAAGATAGCGCTTCAGGCTTCACTTCTGTAGGCCTGAAACCGGTAATATTTCCTTTTCTCAACTCTTCAAAATCATACACCGGGTTGTTGATGAGGTTGTATTTATCCCAGAACAATTGGTCGCAACCCAGCAAACGAACATTGCTTCCCACAGCCAGGTCAATAAACTGCTGTTGATTAGACGGGAAACGATAAGCTGTTTGATAAGACAAGCGCACATTGTTATTCTCCAGAACTTTTACAAGCAAGGTTGCCCTTGGCGTAAAGCGTCCTTTGAAATTTTCATTCTTATCATAACGACCTGATAAAGTAAGTGTGAACCTGTTCATGAATTTGCGTGAAGCCTGGAGAAAAGCTCCTACTTCATTAATACCAATCCTGCCGGCAGAATCTGCGAAGATTGCTCCTTCAGAATTCAACAGGTATCTTTTGAAATTCGCTCCGATCAATACATCAGCAACTTTCTGTGTGAACCTTGAAAGGTTATAACTTCCTTCAGCTACATAGAGATCTGATTTATCAAGCAGCAAAGCGCCACCTTTCGGAATAGGCAGCTTGCGGATAGAGTCATAAGAAGCCTTGAAACGATCGCTTCCTGCCAGTGGTCTGCCAACATCAGCTGTAGACCTTGCAAGAGCATGAGCAGCAGCGTCAGACAAACCATTCAGGCGGGCGCCCAGGTAAGTCTGGCCATAAGTCGCATACCAACCACTTGCACCACCACTTGGCTTCCAGCTTTCGTTGAACAAACGGGTAGCCACGGTAGTGTTGTAGGATTCACCTGCATTTTCCTGCGTGGTATATAAACGGAACATCCAGTTCTTATTGTTCAACTCGAACTTATATTGCCCCATTTTGAAATCTTTGAGTGAATACCTTTCACTACCTGTATAGATGGTGTTACCTGTTCCCCAATAGATCGCCAGTATGGCTTCTGTAGCAGGTGTAACCTTATAGTGCAATGAACCACCGATTTTAAAATTCACGGTATTAGGATTGGTAACTTCTTTTTCAGTGTAACCCGTACGGGATACATTAATAGCCCTTCCGCCATTCAGTGTATCAATGAAGTTCTTGAGGAAAGGCGCCTGCAATGCCACGTTGTTCAATACTGCAGACCTTATTTCAACCGTTGTTTCATCTCCGTAAACATTGATACCATCGTAGTTGGGATCTGTTTCACGGGTTCCTGCTTTTACATTACCGCCTGTTGCAGCACGGTTGTAATCGCGGTAATCGAAGCCAAGCCAGTCTTTTGCCTGGATCAGCTCCACATTGAATTTGAAAGCGAATTTTTCATTGATCTTCTTGGCCCACCTCACATTGAGGTTGTGGTAGGCTGAAGCATCACGCTGCCTTTTATCGGTGTGCATGATACCTTCTTTAACCAGGAAAGAAAGCCCCTGGTATTTGAAAGGGTTTTTGCTGCTCATGAGCAGGGTTCCGTTCATACCACCCGAACCGTACAAAGCTGAAGAAGCACCAGACAACAATTCAAGGTTATCTACATCCAGCTCACTTAAGCCGATGATAGAAGAAACCGAGAAGTTCAGTCCGGGTGCCTGGTTATCCATACCATCCACCAACTGGTTGAAACGGGTGTTTCCGCTTCCGTTGAAACCACGGGTAGTAGGTGTTTTAAATGTGAGTGAAGAAGTAGTTACGTCAACTCCTTTAAGAGAAGTAACCACGTCGTAGAAATTAGCTGCAGGAGCGGTACGTATAGCTGCCGAGCTGATACGTTCGATGGATACCGGCGATTCCATGATCTTTTGTGGAACCCTGTTGGCCGATACCACGATCTCCTGGCCCAAAGCGCTGCTTGGTTTGAAAGCGATATCCAAAGGTTTTGAAGCGCTGGTAACGGTAACTTCCTGCATTTCATAACCAACGGATGAAATCAATAATGTAATCGGTAAGCTTTTTACGGTTATTTTAAAATTCCCCTTGTCGTCTGTAAACGTACCGGCACTGGAACCTTTAACCGTAACAGAAACAGCACCGGCCGCTTCCTTGGTATTGCTGTTTCTAACGTTACCGCTTACGGTTATATCCTGGGCGTAAGCTGCGATCGTTAGAATGTTAGCAATCAAAAGGGCAACCAAATGACTTGTAACTTTTCTCATATAGCGTTGTTTTGGTTATAAATATGGGGCAAAATAAGGATACTTATCCTCGTACAAAAATTTAATTTTGAACCCGCTGTTGAAATCTTAAAGCTCTTAAACGCTCAATTTCAAGGCGTTGGAATTACTTTAGCGTCATGGGTATCTTTCAATTTCCTCATCAAACCAATTTTTACAAAGGCAAGGTAAGAGATGTATATACCATCAATGATGACCTGCTCGTGATGATTGCAAGCAACCGCATTTCAGCTTTCGATGTGGTACTTCCCCACCCGATCCCTTTTAAAGGACAGGTTTTGAACCAGATAGCAGCTTATATGCTGAAAGCCACAGCAGATATCTGCCCGAACTGGCTGCTTGCCATCCCGGCGCCCAATGTTAGTATCGGTCGTAAATGTGTGCCTTTTAAAATTGAAATGGTGGTAAGGGGAAACCTTACCGGCCATGCCTGGCGTACATACGCCTCCGGTAAGAGGATGCTCTGTGGTGTTCCGCTGCCGGAAGGATTACAGGAGAACGACTATTTCCCCGAACCGATCATCACGCCTTCCACCAAAGCTTCGGAAGGCCATGATGAAGACATCAGCAAGGAAGAGATCATACAACAAGGTTTGGCTACAGCCAATGAATGGGAACAACTTTCATCGTATGCATTGCAGCTTTTTGAAAGGGGGAAATCGATTGCGGCCTCACGCGGACTGATATTGGTTGACACCAAATACGAATTTGGAAAGATCGGTGATACCATATACCTCATGGATGAGATCCATACGCCGGATTCGTCGCGGTACTTTTACGCAGATGGTTTTGATGAAAGGCAACGCAATCATGAAAAGCAAAAACAACTGAGCAAAGAATTTGTGAGGGAATGGCTTATTGCCAATAACTTCATGGGCAAGGAAGGACAAACCGTTCCTGAAATGACACCCGAATGGATAAATACGATCAGTAAAAGATATATTGAACTCTACGAAAAAGTGATCGGTGAACAATTTATTCCGGAGGAGCTTAAGGAGGAGGAAACAAAAAGCAGAATCCAGGAGGCATTGGCCAATTTGAAAATTTGAAAATTGATCAATTGTTTCATTTTCAAATTAACTCATTTTACACGATCTCCCCATAATCGATCAGCAACTCCTCTCCCGCTTTAATATCCCGCAAGGCTTCAAAATCTTCGCCTTCATTGATTGATATAATATTCGGGTTATTATCGTGATTGAGGCAAACGGCAAGATCAACCATCTTAAATCCATACTCAGGTACATAATAATACTCGTCGTCGAACAAACAGTAATTCTCAACGATCAACCTGCTGTGCTCTGGCAATTCGTTTATCTCGGCACGGGGAATTTTCAACCATTCACTTTTGTCACTTGAAAAGATACCACGCTGCCCCTTGGAAATATCTCTCACTGCAAAAACACCCACTCCATGAACCGGGGAAGGTCTTAGCATTACATAAGTGTGGTAACGCAGTTCATCCATTAATTGTTCCTTGTTCATGTTTTTATGTTGCCTGGTTGATGTACCTGTTTATGGTCGTGGCAGCCTGAACTTAAACCTGCTCCCTTTGCCATGTTCACTTTCTACACTTATTTCACCACCGTTCTTATGAAGAAATTCTTTGCAAAGTACCAGGCCCAGGCCAGTGCCAGTTTCATTGGCTGTGCCTTTGGTGGTAAAGAAATCATCGCCAAAGAGTTTGTTCATATTTTCCGGGCTGATACCTGTGCCTGTATCCTGTACAAATACTTCTATTGCTTCTTCTGTTTCTTCAACACCCACACTCACCTGTCCTTCTGCCGGTGTAAATTTAATGGCATTCGATAATAGGTTTCTCAGCACAAGGTTGATCATATCCTTGTCAGCTAAAATATAAACCGGGCTTTCCTGTTTAAAATTCACATGCACCCTTTTGTTCTCTGCCTGCAGCCTTAACAGTTGTGAAGTTTCTTTGATTAATAATGAAACATCAATAAGCTGAGGATTCACCGTTCCACCCTGCATCTGGCTTTTGGCCCATTGCAGCAGGTTTTCCATCAGGCCTGTTGCATAATCCAGGTCTTTTACAATATCGGGTATCAGTACTTTGATTTCTTCAGCGGGCACATTATACCTATGCACATTCTGGAACAGGTTCCGCAAACTGTAGATCGGTGTTTTAAGATCATGCGATATTACAGAGAACAGCTTATTCTTAAGCATATTCAGTTCACTCAGTTGTTCGGTGGTTTTCTGGAGAGCCTGGGCTTTTTCTGCCAGTTCGAGTTTCTGCTTTTCGTTTTCGGCGTGT
>JAFDXA010000318.1 GCA_018268185.1 Bacteroidota bacterium | reverse complement strand
TTTTCACTCTTCTAGTTTTGCCGTCAGCAAGCATCCTGAAACCTATTTTCTTTTTTTTGTCGCCATAGATGTGATATATTTTTAAACTGAATTTTTGATCAACTTGTTTTATGACAAATATTTGACCTGTAAGGCCATTAAGATTGTCATTTTTGTCTAAGTTGCTTTTTTCAAAACTTAATATCCAAGTCCCAGTAAGATTTGGAATCTGTCCAATTGTTGATGAATTAGAGACTATTAAAATGATTGTTGCCAGCAGAATTCTTGGTATTTTTTTCATACGCAAGAGTAAGGATTGAAAATTAAAATCGTTGTTAAAAAGAAAGCAACTGAAAATAAATGCCACGGAATAATTCACCTTTTTAACCGAAGTGGATTGTCTGAAAGGGGCGTACAACGTACGAGCATTGACGCAAGCTGGGAATAGTTGCGCTGTCCGCCTGGTTGATAATGCCTATTAAAGATGCGGAATTTTAACTAAACCACAAAGCCAGCCGGCAGCACTAGGAGCGTAGCTAAAAACTGCCGGCGGTAAGTTGATCTGTCCAGCCGATTTACTGAAGACTGATAGTGATTTGTTGTTGATTTTACTTCCGTCCGCCCAGTTTGCGTTCAATGCTTTTGTTGGTAGCAGTGCAATTACGACCAGCCCAAACTTGCTTCCTTAGTTAAATGTTCTCTATCTAACAAATGGTCTGCAATGAAAATGTCCTGGATAGTTTTTACAATTTCATTTCTATTCATTGTTCCACTTTGTCGTCTGGCTAATGAGTAATGCTCTCTTGAAATTTTTTCCGTCAACTCCCGAACCGTTGAAACGTTTAATTCTTTTGAAAACTTACTTGCTGTCCAAGTCAGCAAAGTGAAAAATGTCAAACCTGCAACTGCATACTGCCAACTAAAAAAGAAAGCGATTAATGAAAGTGTAAAGCCACCAATAATTGTCAAAGCCAGCCAAGTTTTCATTGTCAAAATGTCCACCGAAAAACCTAATGCTTCCTGAAGAAGTTTTACATTTTGTCTGCGATTTAAACGAGGAAAAATATCTTCCAACTTTGTTTGAAGTTCAATACTTCTTTCATCCAAATTCTGTGTTAGCCCGATTGCCTTACGAACTTTATAAAATGCTTGTTGTCTTGTACAGTCATCTTTGTCTGAGAGATTTAATTGGCTCTCTATTATATCGCAAATGTCACCAAAGGTTTTTGCGTTCTTAAATGAATTGTAAGTAAAATGTACCCCAAATGATTTCTCAATTTTGAGTAAAGTGTCCCCAAAATCTTCTGGGCTAATATTATCAAGTTTAAAGTCGGTGAGTATTGTCATTTTGTATTGCTACCAACGGCGGCAGCTTTGCGAAGTTGCGGAATTTATAGCTCGTCCGCCCGGTTGCCACTGCTAATAAAGATGAGGAATTTTACTTGAACTACAAAGAAGCTAGCGGCACTAAGCGGCGTAGCCAGAACTCCGCTGGCGGATAAATTAACGGTCAAGCCAGTTAACTGAAGATTGGTAGCGATATATTGCCGAGAGTTATTCCGTCCAGCCGCAATTTTGCAAAACTGCATGTTATGTGATGGGCCAACAAACGTTAAGTTTTAAGTAAAGTCAATGGTTGAGTGATGATTAACTATTTAGAGTGTTTATTTAAAATTTCTGATTGAAAAGAGGCAACGATGCAAATGAAATTATTAGAGAGTAACGAAGTTTAAACAAGGCCTTTCACATAACGGACAGGGCTTGCCGAAGTACGGGAATTAGTATTCCGTCCGCCCGGTACCGATGATGATTGAAAAACTGATGATGAAGATAACAAACAAAAGCTAAATAGTAAATGTCCAGCCTGATATGAAGCACAATTGAATTACAAAAAGCCGAAGATAACTTCCGTCTGCCCGTATTTTGGCAAACCCCCTGTTGTACGTTCGCCCTTCTCCACGGTCATCTAAAATGTGGGCCTGTGTCAAACCGCAGAGTGTTGCCTGAGCGTTGGCACAAGTTAGGCTCTTTTGCAAGGTTGGCTTTGGAGTGTCGGCTTTGCGTGCCTTGCAAATGTGCCTGACTTGGTGTGAAGACCAATTACTGATAAAATTAATTACATTTGGTTTCATGTTTAAAGCACTTATACAGAAAATGGCACGCAGAAAAACGATAAACAAGACTGGTATTTCAAGAGTTGAAGGCATTCCTTATCATGATGCCTGGGTCGCATATAAGTGTGTAAACTGTCATGAAATGAATTACGTGCAAGTTGGACAAAACTTGATAAAACCATCTGACGCAATAGAAACTTGTGTCTGGAAATGTGATAAATGTGGTTTTGTTCACTCAAAAGAATCCGATTTGCCATTCGAAAATTGGGAAGAGGAATATAATAATGCTGATTCAACAACGGCTTTAAGATTTTGGGAAGGTTTTTTCCGAATTGCTACAGAACATCCTGAATCCTATTGGAAACAATGCAATGTTTGCTCTAGAGTACTTCCTTTTAATGCTTTTAGCAAGCATGTTGGTTGGGGGCCACTTGCAAAACAAATGGAATGTAGAAGTTGCAAAGGAGCAATTAATGCAGTGCTTAATCCAAAACGAAGCAAAGAACAATTGCATGAATCTGCTGTAAGAAGAAGAATTGCTGACTTGTTTCTGGAAGATATTGACCAAAATATTGATTTCAAAGATTTGTTTGACCGATTTGAACATCGCTGCTTCAAAACCAAAGCTCCTTTAGACATTAACAAAAGAGATACTTGGGCTATTGACCATATTCTACCTTCAAAATATTTATACCCACTAACGATAAATAATGCTGCCTTGCTTTCAAGAGGTGCTAATGAAAATAAACGAGATAAATGGCCAAGTAAGTTCTATGACAACAATGAACTAATTGATTTGGCAAGAATAACAGGGGCAAACCTTGAACTTATTTCAAGAAAAATTCCTTTAATGAATCATAATATTGATGTTAATAAAGGAGTTGAACGCTATTTGCAAGTCAGAGAAAAATCTGATTTGCCAAAGCGAATTAAAGAAATAAAAAAGATACTACAAGTATACGAACTTGTAGAAAACTTGTCTATTGAGAATAAGAAACTTTTGGGTTTCAAATAACTTAAACCAATACGAGGTACTGATGAGATGTAACCGTTCCTTTATCACGGATACCATGCGACTCACAATGTTCAACACTTTCATCAAATAAGTCAGCACTCTTAAACCAGCGTTTACTTACTTTTTGAAGTTCTAAAGCCATATCACATTTTACACTTTTTCCTAAGTGTAATACACAAACTCCATCTTTTTTCATTCTTTCTTTTGATTGACGGAATATGGATTCATAAATACCAAAATCCTTTTTCTGTTTTTCTTCAACAAACGAATTTGGCTGGAATTTAAAATCTTTTTCAGACCATCCTGAAAACCAAATTCTAATCCAGTTTGCAAGATGAAATCTTGTGCTATCAAAAAAAGGCGGTGATGTTATAACCGCATCAAGGTTATTTATTTCCTGTGGCCATATAATTGTTGTGTCTTGATTGAATATTTTACCATTTTTGAAATTAATTGGTAATTCATCATTTATTACTCGGTCAACTTTTTCCGTAAGTTTTTCAATTAAATTTTTATAAATGAATTCACCAGTTGGGGCGTACGGTACAATTGGATGTGACCTACGACTAAGTGCATATGGCCT
>JAFDXA010000317.1 GCA_018268185.1 Bacteroidota bacterium | reverse complement strand
CCGAGTTTCATAGATATGCCGGCGAGAAACATTGAACCTGCTGTAGGTGCGGATGAGTGCCCATCAGGCACCCAGGTGTGAAAAGGAAACAAGGCCCCGAAAATACCGAAGCCAACAAATAAAAGCGGGAAGCAGATTCTCTGAACAGATGACGGAATATGCGTTTGCGATAACTGAACAAGATCGAAACTCCTGGTATCACCGGAAAAATAAAGTCCGAGTAACCCAACGAGTATCAAAGCCGATCCTGCCATGAGCATCAACGCCAGTTTGTTTGCGGCATATTGCTTTTTGCCGCTTCCCCAGATACCGATGAGCAGGTACTTCGGAATAACGGCAATTTCAAGAAAGAAGAAAAGAATAAAAAGGTCGAGTGAAATAAAAAATCCATAAGCCCCCAGGCTAAGCAAAGCCAGCAGGAAATAAAACTCTTTTGTCATTTTCTCAACATTCCAGGAAACGAGCACACCAGCTACCACTACAAAGGCAGTAAGCAGAATCATACTTACCGAAATACCATCAACGCCAACATGAAAATTGATGTTCCATGAAGGGAACCATTGGTATTGCTGTTCAAAAAGCATGAAGGCCGCCTTTCCAGCCGACTCACGGCTGAAAAAATAATACAGTGCAAAGGCCAGGCCTAACTGCAGCAAGGAGCCAGCCAGGGAAACCCATCTTACCTGTGTTGCATTTCTTGCCAGCAGTACGCTGACTGCGGTAAGCAATGGCAATAAAATAAGTAATAAAAGGTTCATCTGTTCTGTTTTTGATTTATCCGTTGCAGAGCTTCCGGCATTCATCGTTTATCTCTTTATACAAACTTCCACACGTAAATAAACAATACTGCCAACCCGATCACACCTGCCAGGAAATAAATGGCATACTGCTGCACCTTTCCTGATTGCAGGCCTTTAACCTCCTCCGAAATTGTTTCTGTTGCATTTCCGGTTGCATTCACCATGCCATCAACAATATTCCTGTCGATCCATGCTGCCGGTCGCCCCACCAGGTTAAAGAGTATTTTTCGTGTTATGAAAATGTATATTTCATCAATGTAAAACTTATTGTACGCAGCCTTGTACAAAGTTCCCAGGGCCGAAGCAATTCTTGCCGGTTTGTCATTTTCTTTGCTGTATAACAATACGGCCAGCGAGATACCCGCCAACGCCAGCAATACAGGCGCAATTGAAAACTGCAGGTGAAATGCTGTTTCAAGGCGGCTTCCATCTGAACTTACAAAATGCCCGAAGGGAATGAAACCAGCCAAACATGCGCCAAGCCCCAATAATAACAAAGGCATCATCATAACAAATCCTCCTTCTCCATGATGAGCGTGGCCATGTTGATGGTATTCCCTGCTCCAGAAAATATTGAAATAAAGCCTGAACATATAAAATGCAGTGAGGCCTGATGTGACCAAAGCGATCCAGTAAATCGTTGTGTTGTGCTGGTAAGCAGCGAGCAATATTTCTTCTTTGCTGAAGAAACCGGCAAAGGGCGGGATACCGGCTATGGCCAGGCAGGCAATCAAAAATGTTAGATGAGTGATGGGAAGATATTTTCTCAATCCACCCATGTCTTTCATTTCATTACTGTGAACGAAGTGTATCACCGAACCAGCCCCCAGGAATAACAATGCCTTGAACAGGGCATGAGTAAACAGGTGAAACATGGATGCGGTATATCCCAGCCCTGCTTCTCCGCCATATTTTGAAACGCCGAGGGCAAACATCATATAGCCTATCTGCGACATGGTGGAATAAGCCAACACTCTTTTAATATCTGTTTGGGTACAGGCGATCACTGCTGCAAACAAGGCAGAGAAAGCCCCTACATAACCTACCAATTCGAGTACATGGGGAGCCGATAATGAAAATATGGGGAACAAACGTGCTACCAGGAATACTCCCGCCACAACCATGGTTGCCGCATGGATCAACGCTGAAACCGGTGTGGGGCCTTCCATGGCATCGGGCAGCCAGATGTGTAAAGGGAACATAGCACTCTTGCCTGCGCCTCCCATAAATATCAGGGCCAATGCCCAGGTTAAACCAGACAGGCCAAGAAAAGAAGACGCCGCTGCTTCCTTATAAGCACTTGATTCATGAGATGAGAATATCTCGATCAGTGTATTAAAATCGAGTGAATGTCCATAATAGGAAATCGCAAGTATACCAACCAGGAAACCTAGATCTGCGAAACGTGTTACAATGAAAGCTTTTTTACAGGCGGCAACAGCGCTTGGCTTGTCGTAATAATACCCGATGAGCAGGAAGGACGAAACACCTACCAATTCCCAGAACATATATACCTGGAATAAATTGCTTGAGACCACCAGGCCCAGCATTGAAAAAGTAAACAACCCGAGGAAAGCATAATAGGTAGGAAATCTTTCTTCTCCTTTCATGTAACCGAGGCTGTAGATATGCACCATCAGTGAAACCAATGTAACTACCACCAGCATCATAACCGAAATGGGATCCAGCATGATACCAAGATCAATGGAAACGCCTTTGGAGAATTCCAGCCATGTAATTTTGAGCGGAATGATTTTCTGATAAACAGCATTCAGTTTTCCTCCATGAAAAAAATACCGGTATGCTGCATAAAATGCGATGATCGTTGAAAGCAATGAGAGGCCGGTGCCAACAAGTCCGGCACTACCCTTAAGGTATTTTCTTCCGAATAGCCCCAGCAGTATAAATGATGCCAGTGGCAGTAAAGGAATCAGCGCTATGTATGTTATACCTGACAAAATCTTATATCATTCTTTCTATGTACAGACTCGCAGGCCTGTATCGTGTTTCAATTAAAATT